>JAAHIA010000029.1 GCA_010671975.1 Leptolyngbya sp. SIO4C1
CCTTGTTCCAGCGAGCGTCTCCGAGTGGTGCCGATGCATCTGTTAGAGTCAGTCGAGATATTGTGCCGGAGTTGGTATCTAAATCGACATCACCACTAGGACCCGCACCAATATTAGCGGCTCTGGGCTAGAGCTC
Organism: Leptolyngbya sp. SIO4C1; assembly: GCA_010671975.1. Classification (GTDB taxonomy): domain Bacteria; phylum Cyanobacteriota; class Cyanobacteriia; order Phormidesmidales; family Phormidesmidaceae; genus SIO4C1. Next base: position 137 of record JAAHIA010000029.1, read on the forward strand.
AATCTGGCGCTACTGCTCATTGCGATCGCAATCGTGGCAACGATCAGCTTGCTGGCTCGCCTCTGGCAGTCGCGGCGCTCGCCGCAGTAAACACAGCTGTTCCTTTGGGTATGCGTGATGCGGCCCGCAGCTGTAGTATGCTCTAGCTATCGTTTAAACAAAGATGACGTAAATCTCTATGGCTGAGGGCATTGAGTTTGAGCTGTGGGCACCTTACAACGAGCGCGCGCTGCTGGTTGGAGAGTTTCTAGAAGATCAGACCGTTGCAATGCAAAAAGCGTCAGACGGCTATTTTCGAACGACGGTTGAGCTAGCAGATGGCCGCTACGCCTACAAGTTTCGGGTTCAGTCCAAAAGCGATTTTGCACTAGACGCATGGGTTGAGATTGTTGATCCCTATGCCACCCGCGTCGATGAGATTGAGCAAAGCGCGATCGCGCTAGTCAAAGACGGCCAGCGCATTGTTGACGACTATGTTTGGCAGCACGAGGCAGCTGAGCTGCCAAGCAATGAATCGCTGGTGATCTACGAGATGCTGGTTCAAGATTTTGCTGGCGAGCCGTCCGGCACGTTTCAAGCCGTGATTGAGCGGCTCGACTATCTCAAGTCGCTAGGCGTTAACGCACTGGAGCTGATGCCCGTGCAGGCCTGCCCTGGTGAAACCGGCTGGGGCTATAACACTCGTCACTATTTTGCCCTGCGGTCTGACTATGGTGAACCCAGCGACTTTAAGCAGCTCGTCGATGCGTGCCACGCTCGCGGCATGCGAGTGATTCTCGATGTGGTGCTCAACCATTCTGAGGCCGAGAGCCCGCTGACGCAGATTGACTACAGCTATTGGTATCGGCAAGAGCCCAAAGATCCAGACAACAGCTGGGGACCTGAGTTCGACTACGACCACTACGACGAGCATCTAGACAGCTACCCGGCTCGAGCATTTATGCAAGCCGTCATCAACTTTTGGATTACTGAATACCATATTGACGGGCTGCGCTTTGATGCGGTTAAGCAAATTGCCAACCCAGAGTTTCTCAACTGGCTGACTGACCAAGCGGGCCAGACTGCTCAGCCCAAAACGTTCTACAGCATTGGCGAGCGCATTCCTGAAAAGCCAGCGCTCTCTGTCTACAGCGGCCCTATGGACGGCTGCTGGCGAGACAGCTTTCACCATACCTGCCTGCCGCTGTTGCTCGGCAAAGGAATTGCCTTTGATCAGCTCAAGCAGCTGGTCGATATTACCCAGTCTGGGTATCAGAGCGCGATTGATGCCATTAACTTTATCACCAGCCATGACCACGGCCACCTGATGGCAGATTTGGCCGCTGCCGACGTTTTTGATCAGGCCGCTTTCAAGCGCGCTAAGCTCGGTGCGGCGCTGGTTTTAACGGCGATGGGCGTCCCGATGATTTGGATGGGCGAAGAGTTTGGTGAATACAAAGAAAAAACGCTCGATCCGGCCCCGTTAGACTGGTCGCTGCTAGACAGCCCGCCCAACGCTGAGCTGCTTGACTACTACCAAGGTTTGGTCAATCTGCGCACTGCTAACGCTGCCCTCCAATCCAGCAATCTTGCCTTCCTGCACGAAAACCCAGACGACTGCGTTCTCGGCTATGTGCGCTGGCACGAGCTTGGCTCGCAGGTGGTGGTGATTGTCAACGCTTCAAATCGCTACATCGCCAACTACGAGATTGATCAGCTGCCCGAAGATGGCGGCTGGCACGAATGGACCAAAGACTACGATGTGCAGGTAGAGGGCGGTCGGCTAGTCATCGATCTGCCAGAATATGAGGCGCAGGTGCTAGTCTGGTCAGCTTAGGACACTGCCCTCAACAGAAAAATCTACGAGAGAATAGGGGCAAAACTCGAACCTACCCTAGAGCTGGCTGGCGTGAGCGTTTTGATTGTCGATGATGAGGCCGATGCCCGCGCGCTGCTAGCCGAAATCTTAACCACGTCAGCCGCAAGCGTGCGTCAGGCGACCTCTGGAGCAGACTGCCTGCAGCAGCTAGATGAAGCGGTTCCAGACCTATTGGTTTGCGATATTGGCATGCAGGGGCTCAATGGCTATCAGCTGATGCAGCTAATTCGTCAGCGACCCGTTGAGCAAGGCGGGCAAAATTCCTGCGATCGCACTTTCCGCCTATACGGGCAAAGGATACGAAAAAAAGGCGCTTGAAGCCGGCTTTCAAGCTCATTTGACCAAGCCTGTTGATATCAAAAAGTTCTTAGTTACGGTCAAAAAGCTGCTGTAGCTTATCAAATATTAGGCAATCTTATCTAAGCGATCACTATTTTTTTACTCCAGACTGACCTAAGCTAACCCATAGCAGTCAGCAAGATAGAAGCATAATATCTTGTAGAATTAAGCTGATTTTATAATACTTAGCTTAGAAACAGTGGCAGATAGTACCTTAAATCAAGCGAAGCAGCTTCGTCGTGTCTCGACCGGTATTGCTGCTTTGGATAAGATTCTTCAAGGCGGGCTACCAGGCGGAGAAATTTATGTCGTCAACGGTGCTCCTGGCACTGGTAAGACGATATTTGCCCTACACTTTCTCAGCGCTGGGGCCGCAGCAGGGGAAAAGGTGCTTTGCATTGCCCTATCCCAGCAGGTAGACAGCATTCTGCAGACAGCTGTTTCTGTAAATATCGATGCTTCAAAAATCATCTTTCGCGGATTGAGTAGCGCTGAAGCGATTCAACAGCTTGCAGAGCGACAGACGATCTTTGATACCTCAGAAATCGAGCTCGAAAACACGATGACGTCGCTTACGCAGCTGATTGAGAAGATTCAGCCTGAGCGAGTAGTTTTCGATGGTATCTCCTATCTACGTCTTCTAGCTAGTAATCCGCTACTGTATCGACAGCAGCTATTAATTCTACGAGACTATTTAGCGCAGCGCGATGTCACCGTTCTGCTAACCGATACGCAGGAATTGGTTCGAGGAGATCAGGAGCTAGTAGCGATTGCGCACGGCGTCATTACCCTATCGACCGCCGCCACGACTTATGAAACTCATCGCCGCTACCTTCACGTCCGCAAAATTCGCGGCAGCGGCTATCAGCCAGGCTATCACGATCTAGAAATTTCTGATCAGGGTATGCAGGTTTACCCAACGCTTTGGAAACCTCGCTTTCAAACCAACGGCTACGAGCAAATCATCACCAGTGGTCTAGAAGGACTCGACGTGTTGGTCGGCGGAGGGCTACTCGCCGGCACCTCATGCTTACTGGTTGGGCCTTCGGGCACGGGTAAAACCTCCACTGCAACCCTATTTGCTAACAACTTTATGCGCCAAGGTGGCAAAGTTAGCGTTTTTCTCTTCGATGAGCTGATTCACACCTTATTAAGGCGCTCTGCCGGCTTGAATATGGACGTTGTCTCTTTCGTAGATCGCGATCAGCTGCGTCTTTACGAACTGAGCTTAAACCAGATTACGCCCGGCAAGCTGGTGCAAATGGTCAAGCAGGATATTGACAAATGGGGCGCTAAAATTGTCATTATTGACACGCTCACCGGCTATTTTAGCGCTATGCCTAGTGAAAAGTATCTGATTGCTCAAATGCATGAGCTGCTGCTGTTTCTCAGTCGTCGCGGCATCCTATCGTTTTTGGTGGTTGCTCAGCATGGCGTAGTCGGGCCTAACTTAGAAGTCCCGGTAGATATTAGCTATTTAGCCGATACGGTACTGCTGCTGCGACATTTTGAGGCAAACGGCGGACTGCGCCAGGCGATTAGCGTCTACAAGAAGCGCTACGGCAGTCATGAAAAACGAATTCGCGAGCTGCGCTTTGATGCCAACGGCATTCAGATTGGTGAGCCGCTGAGTCAGTTTACCGGCATTCTTTCAGGCGCACCCAGCTATGTAGGAGAATCGCAAAATCTCATGTAGGGCTTATGACTAGCTGTGCCATTCCCCCCAACTCAGAGTACCACTCTAACGAGCACATTGTGCTATCTGCTCAGCCGGGACCCAATGCGATCGCGCTGCAGCAGCTTTTAGAAGCTGAGGGATTTGTCTGTGTCTGTCCACCGACGAGCCAATCGATCAGCGATGCGATTCAAGCAGAAGCGGCGCTGCTGGTAATCACAGAAGATATGCTAGCCACATACGAAACTGCGCAACAGCTGATTGACTGTCTCAACCATCAGCCAGAATGGTCAGACATTCCGGTGATTGCCTTGCTGAAAGATTGTAAGCGCTTTCCGGCCTGTTTGTCGTTCGTTCAATCCGTTGAATATGCCGGCAGCCTGATTATGTTAGAAACGCCGCTTAAGCCTCACGTGTTTATTTCAGTGGTTCAGGCTTGCTTACAAAATCGACGGCGACAGTATGCGCTGCGAGATACGCTGCATCATCTTCGAGAAAGCAACCAAACGTTAGAAAGCTTCAGTCACGTCGCTGCTCACGAGCTACGCAATCCGCTAGGGGTGCTTTCTGGCAGCTTTGATCTGCTACTGCGCAACCCATCAGCAGAGCGACGCCGAAAGCTTCTGCTGATGGGACAGCGCACCGCTAAGAGTATGGACAAAACCCTCAGCGCCCTACTCGAATATGGCAAGCTTAAGGCATACGATCGCAGCGGATTTACAGCTGTCAATGTGGCAGCAGTCTTTGAGCTTGCCTCGCATGGGCTCGCATCGCTAATCGCGTCTCGCAATGCACAAGTCAGCTGGTCAGACATGCCGGTCGTGCAGGGCGATGAACAGCTGCTGCTGCAGCTAGTCAGCAATCTAATCAAAAACGCAATCATCTACAATACTGCAGAAGTGCCTGTTGTTAGCGCCTCGGTTGTACCTCAGCCAGAGCGCTGGCGATTTTATGTGATAGACAATGGCCCAGGCATCTCTGCCGAAGATATTCAGAAGATTTTTACGCTGTTCGGGCGAGGCAGTCAAAAAGAGTCTGCAGGCAGCGGCATTGGCCTAGCGCTCTGCTGCCGTATTGTCCGCATCCATCAGGGAACTATCGGCGTCGAATCGCAGCCTGGCCAAGGCAGCCGGTTTTATTTTGAGCTGCCTCGCTTTGGACCGTCATCCGAGGAGATTTACAGCAGGTAGCCGGGGCTCAATCAACTGGCCTCGCGACAGAGCCGATGCAGCAAATCAAACAGCTGCTGTGCGTCTTCTGGATAGCTAATGAATTCGCGATCGCGCACCTCAATATCTTGGCCTTCTAAGTCCGTGCCATAGCGATCAGCCACCACGACAATTGGTGTTTGGCGAGACAGCCCTGCCTGATCCCGGATGCGTTGGCCCATTGCTAAATAGGCTTCTATCGAGAGGCTCACCTGATTGATTAAAATCAAGTTGGGGTAGGCTCGCCCATCCTTGACACGCTCTAGCGCGCCTTCTTCGTTAATCGCCGTAATTACTTTGTAGCCTTGATTTCGGAGATTATATTGTAAGAGTGGACGCGTTTCGTCATCCATCTCAATGAGCAAAATCAACTGCGATGAGCCTGATGCGGTCATAAACTACCTTTCAATAACTAAAGCCTGTAGAACATTTAATTAGCCAGCTACAAGGACGTTTTTAAGATCTCAAATAGGCGCTCTCTCTCTGTTTCGACAACGTGAAAACATTCGCAGGCGACCAGCTCTAAGCCTGCAAGGTCTAGAATTTGCAGATTCCCATAGCGGTACTGAATTATGCCTCTCTCCTGCAGCTTCTGAGCGGCCTGAGTAACACCAGCACGACGGACGCCTAGCATATCTGCAATAAAGCTGTGAGTGAGCGATAGCTGCTTAGACTCGATGCGGCTTTGAGCCTCGAGCAGCCAGCGAGCAAAGCGCTGCTCGAGTGAGTGCAAACGATTGCAGGCCGTTGTTTGAGAAAGCTGAGCGATAAATGCCTGCGCATAGCATAGAGTAATATCCCTCAGTTCAGCACTAGTTTGAAATTCTTGGCGTAGCAGGTCAGCTTCCAAACTGATCGCGCTACCTGGTATTTGCACCACATATTCTGTCTGAGTGGCTGTTCTATATCCCATGCAGGCATTAATGCCCAACATGCCGAACTTACCCACTAAGCCTACCTCAGCCGTTGTCCCCTCAACCGTCGTCAGCGTAATCGACAGTAGGCAGCTGGTTGGGAAATAGACAGTTTTTACAACTTCTCCCGGACGATTTAGGATGGCTCCCTGCTTTAAGGCAACCTGAGTTAGATGAGGCTCAAGCTTTCGATACAGGCCAGGAGACATTAGTTTTAGCAGGCGGTTGTCAACCATAGCATAAGCAGCGCTTCCAACAAATTTGAGACTTTTAGAACTCGCGTGCAAGGCCTCTATTACACCAGGCATAGCGTAGAGGATTCGCCTGCTCCCTTTGATTGAGAAATAACGGAGTTGGGGAATCAAAAAACGGATGTAGAATAGCCTGCTCGCGTAAATCACAACTTTTTACAATTTTAGTGAGCATAGTCTCTAATTCGCCGTCATGCTTCAATTAAATTGACAACTGACGCTAGTAGCTGACTGATGCTATAAGGCTTAGTAATATGTTGACAGAATCCCGCCGCCAGCGCTCGCAGGCGATCTTCAGAGCTTGCATAGACGGTCAAAGCAATTGCTGGCACATGGCGAGTTTGCTGCCCGGTTTCCCAGTCTCTAACTTTTTGAATCAGCGAATAGCCACTCTCGTCTATTAGCTTAATCTCGCTGATCAAAAGCCGTGGCTGTGTGAGCTTGACCCTCGCCAGCGCTTCTCTAGCCGTTGCCGCTAAAACAGGCTGAGCATCGTATGTTTCAAACAAAATTTTCAACAGCTCGCGCGCATCTAAATTGCTATCAACCACTAAAATTTTTGTATTGGCTAAGCAAGCGACATTTTCTATCATCGTCAGCACGATTCTACGAAGTGCGGTGGACTTAGGCAGTTTGGACGAGACGATTTTGAGACACCATTGCTGAGCTACACCTAAGCTAAGGCAGTCCTCACCATACGGTTAGACCGTTGACAAAGTCGGTACATAACCGTACAAAGCTTTTACCTGACAAGGGATTTACTCGACGACTTAGCCACGGCTCCTTCGCAGCCTTAATCAGATAATTTTTTCAAATTTATCTAGCACGCGCAGCACAAACCAGGTCATGACCGCGCTCAGCAGCGTCAGCCACAGCAGGCCACAAGCCGCTGTGATGCCGAGCGCCGCAGAGACCCAAACAGCCGCCGCAGAAGTGAGCCCGTGCACCCGATCTGAATGAAATATCGTGCCTGCGCCAATAAATCCAACGCCAGTAATCACACCTTGCACCACTCGACTGAAGGCTTCGATTGACTGCTGCGCCGCTCCGGTTTGAATTGAGACCAAAACCAGCAGAGCTGACCCAAAGCAGACAAGGATATGCGTTCGCAGCCCGGCTGACTTGCGCTGAGATTCTCTTTCCCCACCGATGATTAAGCCTGCTAAACAAGCACAGCTCAGTCGCAAAAACAGCTGAAATCCGTCGATTGGAGCAAACATAGGTGACTTTAAAGAGGGTCTTTAAACTAATCGGCTGGCGTCTGCGAGCGCGCGATCGCGCGCTAACTCTACAAAGCGTTAAATCTACAAAGAGATAGAGGTTGAACTAAAGCGGTTTCTCTATGCTACTGCTACTGCTCTGTCTTTAGCGACAAAGTAATCTATCTCTAAATTAATACTTAGAGATTTTTGAGCAATATTGGAGATCTGTCTGTGGAAAACGAGCATAGTCGCCAAACAGTGGGTGCAGAATCGGTTGAAGCGGTGTTTGATCGGTTTGCCGTGCAGCTGCAGCAAGGATTAACCGCAACCCACGTTGAGCGACGTTTGAAAAAGTATGGCAATAATCAGCTGCGGCAGAAGGCGCGGCGCAGCAGCTGGCAGATCTTGATTGCTCAGTTTAAGAGCCCCATCATTGCCCTGTTGGCAGTCGCCGCCGTGCTGTCCTTTATCTTTCAAGAATGGATTGAGGGCATTGCCGTTCTAATTGCGATTTTGCTCAACACGCTGATTGGCTTTTTCACAGAAATTAAGGCAGTGCGATCAATGGAGGCGCTGCAGCAGCTGAGTAAAACCGTAGCTAAGGTCAGGCGCGACGGTCAGGTACAAGAGATTTCAGCTGAGCGGCTGGTGCCTGGCGACGTGGTGCTGTTAGAAAGTGGCGATCTCGTCGCCGCCGATCTGCGGCTGATCGAAGTCTCGAAGCTGCAGGCTGACGAGTCAGCTCTGACGGGAGAATCGGTGCCGGTTAGTAAAACCACCGACGCGATCGCGCAGGAGGTGCCGCTGGCCGAGCAGAAAAACGTGGTCTACAAAGGTACGGCGATTACGCGCGGCTCTGGGGCCGGCATTGTCTACGCCACCGGCATGGAAACCGAGCTGGGTCGAATTTCCTCACTCACGGATGAAGCCACCGATGAAATGACGCCGCTCGAAAAGCGGCTCGACCAGCTGGGTAAGCGGCTGATCTGGGTGACGCTGGCCATTGCGGTGGTGGTGGCGATCGCAGGCATCCTCAGCGGTAAGGATCTGGTCTTAATGGTTGAAACTGCGATCGCGCTGTCGGTGGCGGCGGTGCCAGAAGGGCTGCCGATTGTCGCTACTATTGCCCTAGCGCGCGGCATGTGGCGCATGGCCAAGCGCAACGCCTTGATCAATCGACTCTCGGCGGTTGAGACGCTGGGCGCAACCAGCATCATCTGCACCGACAAAACCGGTACGCTGACTGAAAACCAGATGACGGTAACGCAGCTGGTCCTCACGTCCGGCAGCGTTGATGTGACCGGCGAAGGGCTGTCGCAAACTGGCGACTTTCAGCGCGCGGGTGAAACTCTCTCGCCTGACCAAGAGACTCTCTTAGCCACGGCGCTCAAGATTGGCGTTCTCTGCAACAATGCGGCCCTACCGCAGTCGCAGGCAGAAAATCCAGACAAGATTATTGGCGACCCGATGGAAGCAGCGCTGCTGATTGCCGGGACCAAGGCCAACCTGCGCCGAGAAGACCTGATTCAGCAGCAGCCGGAAGTGCGCGAAGTGGCCTTTGATGCAGAGACTAAAATGATGGCAACGGTGCATAAAGCCGAAGCCGGTCAATATTTTTTCGCCGTTAAAGGCGCACCTGAATCCGTACTGCCTGCCTGCACGCAGCAGCTGATCTCAGACGGTTCTCAGCCCCTACAAGATGCCGATCGCCAAGACTGGGAGCAGCAGTTTCAGCAGCTGGCCGAGCGAGGGCTGCGGATCTTAGCACTGGCGATGAAAACAGCTGAGAGCGAGACCGCCAAGCCCTATGAAAACCTGACTTTTGTCGGCGTGGTGGGGCTCGAAGATCCGCCGCGTCAGGCCGCTAAAGCCGCCATTCAAGCCTGCTACGATGCCGGCATTCGCGTGATTATGGTCACCGGCGACCAGGCAGTGACGGCACGCCAGATAGGGCAGGCAGTGGGCCTAGTTGACGGCTCGGCTCAAGCGTCACCCGGTCAGGAGCTGCAGCAGCTAGACACGCTCTCCGACTCAGACCAGCAGCGGCTGCAGCAGGTGCCGATCTTTGCCCGCGTGAGTCCAGAGCAAAAGCTCAACCTGATTGCGCTGCACCAGAAGCAGGGCGCGATCGTGGCAATGACCGGCGATGGCGTCAACGATGCCCCAGCGCTGAAAAAAGCTGACATTGGCGTCGCCATGGGACAGCGCGGCACGCAGGTGGCGCGCGAGGCTGCCGACATGGTGCTGCAGGATGACGCCTTTTCTTCAATCATTGCAGCGGTGGAGCAGGGCAGAGCCATCTTTGGCAACATTCGTAAGTTTACGCTCTATCTGCTCTCAGGCAACGTCGGCGAGATTCTAGCCGTGGCGATCGCATCGCTGTTTAACGCGCCGCTGCCGCTGCTGCCGCTGCAGATTTTGTTTCTCAATGCGGTCAACGATGTCTTTCCAGCGCTGGCGCTGGGCGTGGGTGAGGGCGATCCCAGCCTGATGAAGCACCCGCCGCGCGATTCGCAAGAGGCCATTTTGACGCCAGCCCACTGGCGGGCGATCGCGGTCTACGGCGCATTTATTGCCGCGCCGGTGCTGGCAATTTTTGCCCTGAGTCTCACCGTGCTGGGGATTGAGCCATCGCAGGCCGTCACTATCTCTTTTCTCTCACTGGCCTTTGGTCGGCTGTGGCACGTCTTTAATATGCGCGACGATGATTCTGGCCTGCTGCGCAACGAAGTGACGCAAAATCCTTATATCTGGGGGGCGCTAGTGATTTGCACCGGTCTGCTGCTGAGCGCTGTCTACATGCCCGGGCTCTCAACGGCGCTGCAAACCACGCACCCAGGGCTGCAAGGCTGGGGGCTGGTGCTGCTAACCAGCCTGGTGCCTGTTATCTTAGGTCAGGTATGGAAAACGCTGCGATCGCGCTAGGAGAGCGTCCGCTGTGACTGACATTACACAGGTTTGGGAAACGCTGGCATGGCCAGACGGCGGCCAGATTATCTACCTCATTCTAGACGGCATGGGCGGGCTGCCAGCAGCAGACGGCGGCACCGAGCTGCAGGTTGCCCACACGCCCAATCTCGATCGGCTCGCCCGTCAGGCTAGCTGCGGGCTGCTAGAGCTGGTTGGTCCGGGCATCACTCCCGGCAGCGGGCCGGGCCACCTCGCGCTGTTTGGCTACGATCCGCTGCGCTATCAGATCGGGCGCGGCGTGCTCTCAGCGCTGGGCATTGGCTTCGAGCTACAGCCGGGCGATGTGGCCGCACGGGCTAACTTTGCCACGCTCGACGAGGCCGGTCGAGTTTGCGATCGGCGCGCGGGTCGCATTGACAGCGAGCTTAACCGCACCCTATGCGACAAAATCCGCCAGCAGGTCAGCCTAGATTTTGACGGCGAAATCTTCTTTGAAACCGTCAGCCAGCACCGTGCCGTGCTGGTACTGCGGGGTGACCATCTCGGCGGGCAGCTGCAAGACACCGACCCGCAGATGACCGGGCGGCGGCCCTTGGCACCGGTCGCTCAGGACGAAGCCTCAGAGCGCACCGGGCGGCTGGTGCAGCAGTTTCTCAGCCAGGTAGAAGCGCTGCTGGCCGATAGCTCGCCAGCCAACGGCGTGCTGCTGCGCGGCTTTGAGCGCTATCAGCCCCTACCCTCGCTGACGGAGCGCTTTCAGCTGCGCGGTCTCTGCATTGCCGACTATCCGATGTATCGCGGCGTCAGCCGACTGATTGGCATGGAGGTAGTCCTGCCACCAGGGGGCCTCGCCCAGCGGTTTCAGGTCTTAGAAGACGCATTCAGCGACCAGTACGACTTTTACTTTTTGCATGTCAAGCAGTCAGACAGCAGCGGGGAGGACAGCAACTTTCAGCGCAAGGTGGCCGTGATTGAGCAGGTTGATCAGCTGCTGCCCAAGCTGCTAGCGCTGGAGCCGGCCGTGCTGGTCGTCGCCGCCGATCATGCGACGCCGGCAGTCATGGGTCGTCACAGCTGGCATCCGGTACCGGTGATGCTCGCCTCCGAGCTGGCTCAGGCCGACACCGTGCAGCGCTTCAACGAGCTAGACTGCCTGCAGGGGGCGCTGGGGCTGAGGCCGGGCGTCCACATCATGGGGCTGGCCCTAGCCCATGCCGGTCGGCTGCAGAAATTTGGAGCCTAGCATGCCAGCGCTATCCTCAACTTTAGAAATGCGCTGGTTTCTGCCCGGACAGATCGATCTTGAGGTAGCAGACTGGTTTGAGCACCGCTGCCCCGGTCAGCCGCTCAGCGCCCAAACCCGCACCGATCGCTATCTGCAGATGCCCAGCTGTGAAACGGTGAGCATTAAGCTGCGCGAAGGCCGCTTTGAGGTGAAATGGCGTCAGCAGGCGCTAGGGCTACAGGTCTATGCCAAGCAGCGCGCCGCCTGGCTGCAACAGCGACCGCTAGAAGGGCAGCTAGAGCAGTGGCACAAGCTGAGCTACAGCGACCTCTTTGCGACCCAGCAGCCTATGCCGCCGGCGACGCCGGCGCGTTGGCTAGCGGTACATAAGCATCGGCAGCTGCGTTCGGCGCAAAACGTGCAGATCGAGCTGGTACAGCTGACGCTCAAGCAGCAGCCCTGGTGGAGCCTGTCGCTAGAAGCCGCCCTCAGCCCGGCGGCGCAGCAGCGGCTCAACGCGATCGCTCAGCAAATCAGCGAGACCTATCCTGGACCCACCCTGCTAGCGACGCAGTCCCAGGCTTTTCCGGCCTGGCTGCTGCAGATCGAGACGGCGCTGTAGGTCAGCTCTCAGCCAGCGCCCTCAGCTACGGCTCCAGGCCGCAACACAGGCCGCAACACAGGGCTGAAATATTCGATTAGCTTGAGCGCCCAAACCGTTATAAGGTAGAGAAGCTTAAGGCGATAGATGAAAAATGACAAGAACATCTTCGAGATCATCCCAGACAGCGACTGCACTCGTTGACAGAGCTAAGCAGATCATCTCTTACAGAACAGCCGGCTACTCATGGAGCGACATTCGCGCCGAGCTCGGCATTTCTAAGCAGCGATGCCATCAGATTCTGCAGGAAGCCAACATGCAGGATGCGCTGCGAGAGGCCACGGTGCAGGGCAAGATTGTCAATGCTAAGCGCAAGCTGCAGCCCGGCGACCGCTTCGGCAACCGCGTTATTCTGCGCCTAGCCAGCGTGGAGCCCGAGCTGTGGCTAGCCAGATGTAAATGCGGGCTAGAGCAGGAGCTGCGGCGCGATCGCTTAGAGACCACCACCGAATGTTTTGAATGCGCGATCAAAGCGCGGCAGACCGACTACAGCGGCGAGGTGCACCACTGGTGGAAGGTGATTGAACCGGCTCCACAGCGCCCTGGCCAGAGCCGAGGCTTCTATTGGCGCTGTGAATGTTTGGGCTGCGGCAAAATCTACGAGCGACAGATCGGCCATGTGCGCTCTGGCCGAACCAAGTCCTGCGTCCACTGCAAGGGCAAGTTCGAGCACTGACGGCCTCCCTTCGCCCTCACCGAGCGAGCGAGCGATCGGCCTGCTGTCGCTGGCGCAGGCTGTCGAGGTCGGCCTCTGGAATCGCCGCAATCAGCTGCTGCGTATAGGGCTGCTGCGGCGCATGGTAGATCTCATCGGCCGGACCGATCTCTTCGACCCGGCCTTGATTCATCACCAAGATGCGATCGCTGACGAACTTCACCACGCTCAGGTCGTGAGAGATAAAAATGTAGGTGAGCTGAAACGCCTGCTGCAGGTCTTTCAGCAAGTTGAGCACCTGCGCCTGCACAGAGACATCCAGGGCTGAGACCGACTCGTCGCAGATGATAAATTTTGGCTCGCAGGCCAGCGTCCGGGCAATGCAGATCCGCTGTCGCTGACCGCCCGAGAACTCATGCGGCATGCGCCGCAGCGCGCTGGCTTCTAGCCCGACCCGCTCCAATAGCTCGGCGGCCTTGGCCTGCCGCTCGGCCTCGCTGTCGCCCAGCTGATGAATTCGCATCGGCTCGGTAATCGCCGCGCCGATGCTCTGCCGCGCATCCAGCGAACCGTAGGGATTTTGAAAGACAATCTGCATCTCACGCCGCAGCCGCCGCAGCGCCGCCGGACTCAGATCGAGCACCGAGCGATCTTCAAAATAAACCTGACCCGCCGTGGGCTCAATCAGCCGCAGCAGGCAGCGGCTCAGCGTCGACTTGCCGCAGCCCGACTCGCCCACCAGCCCCAGCGTCTCCCCCGGATAGACCTCAAAGCTAACGTGATCGACCGCGCGCAGCTCCGTTTTTTTTGCCAAGAAGCCACGCCGCACCGGAAAGGACTTGGTCAGCTGCTGCACCCGCAGCAGCGGCGTCTGCTGTAAGAGCGCCTGGCGATGCTGTGCCGCTTCAGCCGCGCTTACTTCGGCCAGCAGGGCCGCTGCTTCAGCCGGCGATCGCAGCTTGGCCACCAGCTTCTCCTCCCCACCGGCGGCAGCCGGCTGCACCGTCATAAAGTCGCTCACCGTTGGCAGCCGCCGCAGGCGCTTATGAGGTCGCGGTCGGCAGTTCAATAGCCCCTGCGTGTAGGGATGCTGCGGCTGAGCAAAGAGATCGTAGACCGGCGCAATCTCGACGAGATCGCCCTTGTACATCACCGCCACCCGGTCAGCAATTTCTGAGACCACGCCCATATCGTGCGTGATAAAGAGGATGGCCGTACCGCGCGCCGCCTGCAGGTCGCGCAGCAAATCCAAAATCGTCGCCTGAATGGTCACATCTAGCGCCGTGGTTGGCTCGTCGGCAATCAGCACTGCCGGGTTGCCAGCCAGCGCGATCGCGATCATCACCCGCTGCTGCTGTCCGCCTGAGAGCTGATGCGGGTAGCGCCCGAGCATTTGCGCCGGGGCAGGCAGCTGTACCTCTTCAAACAGCGCCACCGCTCGGTCTCTGGCCGCCGCTCGGTCTAAACTCTGGTGCAGCCGCAGCGCCTCGATCACCTGATCGCCGCAGGTATAGACCGGGTTGAGCGACGACAGCGGCTCTTGAAAAATCATCGAAATGAGTCGGCCTCGATACTGGCGGCGGGCCTCGCGCGACAGCGTCAGCAGATTGACCGGCGGCGCCTCAGAGGAGCGAAACCAGATTTCGCCGGTGACCACCGCGCGGCGATCGAGCAGGCCAATCAGCGCCAGCGCCGTCACCGACTTGCCCGACCCCGATTCTCCCACCAGGCTGAGCGTCTCTCCCGGCGCGATCGCAAAAGACACCGACTTCACGGCTGAGACCATCCCTGACTTTGTCGGAAACGCGACCGAGAGATTTCGCACATCGAGAATAGGTGCCGACATAGCCAGGTTCAAGAAAAATCTAACAACATCTAACAACATTAAAATACGAACGCCGCTGCCGAAGGTAGCCATTTACTCACTTTTTCATACGAAGATTCATGTAGGTTTTAAGCAGCTGTTCAGCGCGCTTGCTAAAGTGCCTGATATTCTCTTCCCACTCTGCTGTCAACCTCAGGAGTCAAGCAATATGGGCCAGCATCGCAGGTTTCGACAAACGTTTCGGCGCATCGTTTTAGCTGTGTTTGCCCTGACGCTAGCCCTGGTCCTAGCCAACTGCGACGGTTCCCCGGATACCAGCGAGACGCCCGCTGAAGGGGCCGCTGACTCCGCTGCGACCGGCGCGCTGGTCTTTGGCTCAGGCGGTCAGCCGGTCAATCTCACGCCCGGCAACATCACAGACGGCAACTCAATCTACGTGCAGCGACAGATCTACAACTATCTGCTCGGCACTGCACCCGGCACCACCGACCTAATTCCTGAGCTGGTCACCGACTGGAGCGCGGCTGACGACAGCCTTACCTGGTCTTTCACGCTGCGCGAGGGCGTCACCTTTCACGACGGCACGCCGCTCGATGCCGAAGCCGTCATCTTCAACATCAACCGCTGGTGGGACCCCGAGTTTGAATATGGCTATCGCGACGAAGGCAACCTCTACGAAATTTGGACCGATCTGTTTGGCGGCTTCAAGGGCGATGAAAATTCTACCCTCGTCGATGTGCGCGCCGCCGATCCGCTGACGGTCGAATTTGAGCTCGCCGAGCCCTTTGCAGCCTTCCCTGCCGCCATTTCTTCTGGCTACTTTGGCATTGCCAGCCCCACCGCCCTGCGTGAAGCCGGCGCTAGCTACGGCACGCCCTCGGGGGTGGCGGTGGGCACCGGCCCCTTTGTGTTTGAATCTTGGCAGAGCGGCGATCGGATCACGCTCTCTAAATTTGACAACTACTGGCAAGACGGGCTGCCCGAAGCCGAGCAGCTGGTGATCAGCTTTGTCGAAGATCCGGCGGCGCGGCTGGCGCAGCTGCGGGCCGGCACGCTCGACTTCACTGTTGACCTGACGCCCGATCAGCTGCCCGAGATTGAGGCCGACCCCAACCTCGAAGCCGTCTTTCGCCCCTCGTTCAACGTGGGCTACCTAGCGCTCAACCCCAGCTACGAGCCCTTGTCCTCGCCCGAGGTGCGGCAGGCCATTGCCCGGGCCATCAACAAGCCCGCCATCGTCGAAGCCTTTTGGGGCGACCTGGGCGAAACCAACGCCCACTTTGTGCCACCCTCGCTGTCTGACTACACCAGCGACGAGGTAGAAGACTACGACTACGACGTTGAGGCCGCTCAGGCTGCGATCGCGCAGGCCGGCTACCCCGACGGCTTTGACCTCGACCTCTGGTATATGCCCGTCAGCCGGCCCTATTTCCCAAACCCCAAGCCCATTGCCGAAGCCTTTGCCGCCGAGCTTAGCCAGCTGGGCATCAACGTCAACCTGCAGACCAAAGACTGGGGCGCTTATCTGGCTGACCGCAACACCCCTCCCGGCTTTCAAGCCTTCATGCTCGGCTGGACCGGCGACTACGGCGACCCCGACAATTTCCTCTACGCCCACTTTGGCCCCGGGGCCACTCAAGACCTGGGCGACTATCAAAACCCTGAGCTGTTCGAGCTACTCAACCAGGCCCGCGTCGCCAGCGACTCAGCCGAACGCGAAGCCCTCTACCAGCAGGCCGACGTCATTCTCTTTGAAGAGGCGCTGCGCATCCCCATTGTCCACTCTCAGCCATTGCTCGCCCAGCGCACCAGCGTCGAAGGCTGGGAGCCCAGCCCGCTCGGCTCTGAAATGTTCTTAGCAGTCGAGAAAAGCTAACTTCCCCTATGGGCCGCTACCTTCTCCGTCGCTTGCTCCAGCTCATCCCCGTCCTGCTCGGCATCTCCCTGCTGGTCTTCGCCTTTCTGCACCTGATCCCGGGCGATCCGGCGGTGACACTGCTGGGCGATCGCGCCACCCCCGATCAGGTAGCCGCGCTGCGAGAGCGGATGGGGCTAAACGAGCCGCTGCCGCTGCAGTATCTCTCATTTTTAGGCAGCCTGCTGCGCTTTGATCTAGGTACCAGCATCTTTACCGGCGTGCCTATCTGGGAAGAGATTCGTCAGCGCTGGCCGGCCACGTTTGAGCTCTCAGTGGCAGCGATGCTGATTGCCCTGCTGCTGGGCATTCCGGCCGGCGTGATTGCAGCCGTGCGCAAAAATAGCCTGGTCGACAACCTGACCATGACCGGCTCACTGCTGGGCGTCTCGATGCCGGTCTACTGGCTGGGGCTGCTGCTGGTCTATCTCTTTGCTGTGAATCTGCAGTGGCTGCCCCCCAGCGGTCGAATTGGCATTGATATTGGCTATCAGTTTGAGCCGATTACCGGCTTTTTTATCTTGGATGCGCTGCTGCAGGGCAACTTTCGCGCCTTGCAAAACATTTTGGCCCACCTAATTTTACCCGCCATTACGCTGAGCACCATTCCCCTCGCTATCCTGGCGAGAATCACTCGCAGCGCTATGCTCGACGTGCTCTCTCAAGACTATATTCGCACCGCGCGCGCCAAGGGGCTGCTAGAGTTTTGGGTGATTGGCAAACATGCGCTCAAAAATGCCATGCTGCCCGTGGTCACCATTATTGGTCTAGAATTTGGCACCTTGCTTGGTGGCGCAATTTTGACCGAAACTATTTTCTCTTGGCCAGGTCTAGGCAAGTGGATCTATGAGGGCATTCTGCAGCGCGACTATCCCGTTGTGCAGGGCGGTGTCGTGTTTGTGGCCTTTGTTTTTGTCTTGATTAACCTCATTGTTGATATCTCCTACGCGTTCTTAGACCCAAGGATTCAGTATAAGTAGAAGAGAGGCAACACTTTCATGAGGGCTGAGGGATTTGCTCGAAAATGCAATATCCGCAGATTGAGTTTCGACGCCGCTCAACTCTCAGAACTGGCAGGTTGAGCATAGATTGGGTTTGTTACAGCTTCCGCCATTCTGATTGACTAAGGTATCGTCAGTCTCGTATGCTCAGGCTATGCCGCTCTTGCAGCGGTGTACAGAACTCAATACCTCGGCGCTGCTCGCCGGTACTGGCGGTACCAAACGAGCAGCTCACCCGTTTGACTGATCACGCCAGTCGCACAGGCTAAGCTGATGGTAAGCCTAGCTACGCCGATTGCGCAAAGGTCGCGGTGTAGCTGAGGATTGGGTTCTGGTCTCACCAGCCCGTTTGCCCCTTGAGTTCGCTCAGGGCAAACGGGCAAAACCTCGTTACCTCAATTAGGAGATCAGACCCCATGTTTCAATCTAACGGCGCTGCGGTGCCGCCGGTTTCGCTCGACGCTGCGCCGCAGTTCGAGACAGTTACGCTGAGCATTACTGGCCCCTTGGCCGGTCTGCGTCAGATGGTCAACACGCTGCACAAGCGCGGTTTTGCCGACCCGAACGACTGGAGCCAACCGCAGCCGAAAGGCCATGAGTGGGTGACGGTGCTGATTCGGCGATTGCGAGTTGGCTAGGGGCGCTCAATGCGCCTCTCAGAAGCTGACTCCACCATTAGGCCGTAGAGCTTGGCCTCAGCCATGAGCGTCTGCTGATAGCGATCAGAAATCTCCGAAGGCGACACAATCACACAGTCGGGTGCATAGCGCCTGATCTCGCGAAAAAACCAAAAGGTGCTAGTCACCTGACGAACGACTCGTCGCACTTTGGGGATTTCTGGATGCCACTCATTCACAATATCTTTGCTCCGCTTAGTTCGGTAGCCGTAAGCTAGCCCGTTGAGCAGATGCAGTTCAACGTCGATATGCGGCAAGCGCGGTCGCCAGCTTCCCTCGGCAGGCAGAATCACCGCCTCGGCCGGAATGCGATCTAACCGCAGCGTCCAGTTGTGAGACAGCTTCGGCAGATCCTGGTTGCCCTCAGTTTGATCGCACCAGCAGTCTAAGTATTCGCGGTCTTCGCGGCGCACAATTTTTGCATAGCGAATTGTAAACTCCCAGATGCGCCCGGCGGCATCCTGATAGGACAATTCAAACGGTCGATGACGCTGGATAAAGCGATCAATGTCTAACCGCCAGGGATGCGCAGGCCGCTCTACAAAAGCTTCGAGCTCTTGACGCAGCGGCAGCGTGAGCTCGCTACGCTCTAGCAGCAGGGTGGCAATGGCCGTCGCGATTTCCACCTCTCCGATATCCACCAGCCGACCACGGGCTCGATTGAGCGCATCAATCCGCTCTGCCGGCCAGTCGTGGTTGACCGCTAACCGCAGTTCGTTACCTGCGATCGCTTTGATCAGCTTAGAAATGTTGGGCTTATTGCCCCAAGACTGACCAAAATCATCGGCTAGCTGCTGCAGGTGAGCCTTGTCAGCTGCGCTCAGAGATAGGGTAATCGACTGACCTTTTCGCGTCATCTTAGAAGTATACGGACACTTTCTACTATATCGCCCTTGTCAAATCCTATTTTAGAGTCAAGAATAGGCATATCAGAAATACACGGACACTGAACAAGCAAGCTTTTCCGCTTCTGAGCCATTCAATTAGACTCCAGGTAGGCCGCAGGCGGCCGTATGGGATTTGCTTGAACATGAAATCCCCGCAGATCGAGTTTCGACACCGCTCAACTCTCAAAAGCATGCACAGCAATGTACAGCATTGATCTAAACCCTGTTTATTCTTGCCCGGCGGAGACGGTGCCCACCAATGTAAAGCTGCCGGCAGGCTGGCAGCTAGCTTGGCATCAAGCGGAAACCCTCAGAGCGCTGCGAGATCCCAAGATTGACGTCGTCTTCAATACTGCCATGACCGGAGATGGTAAAAGCCTAGCTGCCTACCTAGAAGTATTGCAGGGGCAGGCGTTTGCCATTGGCCTCTACCCAACCAACGAGCTGGCTCGCGATCAAGAAACTCAGGTCAATCACTACATAGAAACGTTCAAGCCTGCCAATGCGCCTAGGGTCCGTCGACTCAGCGGAGCGCTGCTGGAAATCTATGCTGAAAATGAAGGCTTGAGAAAAGGCAGCGCGATCGCTACCCGAGCAGGTCAATCAGAGGTTTTGATTACTAACCCCGATCTTTTTCATTACCTCCATCAGGGTGCCTACTTGATGAATCAAGATGCGCCCGACAAGCTTTGGAACCGCATTGACAAAGATTTTGACCTGTTTATCTTTGACGAGTTTCACGTCTATGCAGCGCCGCAGATAGCCAGCGTCCTGAATACGATGCTGTTAATTCAGGTCACCAATCGGCGCAAAAAATTTCTGTTTCTATCGGCGACCCCAAGCGACGCCCTTTTAAACCGTCTAGCGCAGGCCGGATTTCGCTGTCGGGTAGTTAATCCGGTGGCTGAGGGCAAATACCACGCTCCTAAAGCTTCTACTGAAGCAGAGGCGCTGGCTCAGCAAGGGTGGCGACAGGTGGCCCGAGCCATCGAGCTCACTTTTGTGCCGCTAGAACCGACCGCCAAAGCGTCTGAAACTTGGCTAAAAGACAACCTAGCGCAGATTCTCAAACAGTTTTTAGATCATCCCGGTAGCAAGGGAGCCATCATTCTCAACTCTATTGCCGCTGTCAAACGGCTGACGCCTCTGCTTAGAGAGCAGTTTGCCCAGCAGGGGCTCACCGTTCGAGAAAATACTGGACTATCGAGTCAGGCGGAGAAGGCGCAGTCTCTCGCTGCCGATCTGGTGATTGGTACCAGCACCATCGATGTGGGCGTTGATTTTAAGATCAGCTTCCTGATTTTTGAGTCTGCTGATGCAGGTAACTTCATCCAGCGATTAGGCCGGCTGGGTCGCCATGATGGCTACGAGAAAGCCGGACAGCCGATTCGCTTTGACGGCTTTAGGGCCTATGCGCTGGTGCCCAACTTTTTTGTAGAACGCCTGTTTGCTGGGGAGGCAGCGGTTTTAAGCAATGGCGAGCAGTGCGATCGCATCGACTTCCACAGGCTGATTACTCAGCACTATCGCCAGATCAACGACTTCGAGGGCTACTACAAACACTGGGGCGCAGTTCAGTCACTTTATTTGGCTCAGCAGCTTAGCAAGGCCATGATCAAACAGCAATATGCAGACTCTCTACAGAAGTTCTCAGAAAAAAGCCAGACGGCTTTCGGTCTTAGCCTCAAAGCGATCGCAGGCAGGGTATATGGCTGGGCCGAAGCGTGGCAGCATCTATCCGGTAAAAAAGGCAACCCTATCGCGAAAGCTGGTGGCAGCTTGGGCGATAGGG
>JAAHIA010000290.1 GCA_010671975.1 Leptolyngbya sp. SIO4C1
ATGGAAGGCCATCAGGGACGTGTCTTGCAGGTGTTGTTTAGCCCGGATGGTCAGCAGGTGGCCACGAGCGGCGTAGACGGCACGGCGCGGCTATGGGACCTAGCGGGCAATCAGCTGGCGGTGATGGAAGGCCATCAGGGACGTGTCTGGCAGGTGTTGTTTAGCCCGGATGGTCAGCAGGTGGCCACGCGCGGCGAAGACGGCACGGCGCGGCTATGGGACCTAGCGGGCAATCAGCTGGCGGTGATGGAAGGCCATCAGGGACCTGTCTATGAGGTGTTGTTTAGCCCAGATGGTCAGCAGGTGGCCACGAGCGGCTCAGACGGCACGGCGCGGCTATGGGACCTAGCGGGCAATCAGCTGGCGGTGATGGAAGGCCATCAGGGACGTGTCTTGCAGGTGTTGTTTAGCCCGGATGGTCAGCAGGTGGCCACGCGCGGCGAAGACGGCACGGCGCGCCTATGGGACCTAGCGGGCAATCAGCTGGCGGTGATGGAAGGCCATCAGGGACCTGTCGAGCAGGTGTTGTTTAGCCCGGATGGTCAGCAGGTGGCCACGCGCGGCGTAGACGGCACGGCGCGCCTGTGGGATTTGCGCGGGCAGCAGATCGCTCAGTATGAGGCCGAGCGTATGGCAATCAACCCAGACTGGACGCGCATTGCAGCGGTGCAGCAGCCCGATCGTCTTGGAGAGAATGCTGTTGTCAAACTTTGGCGCATCGACAACCTCGACGGGCTCTTAGCCCGAGCCTGCACATATTTGCGTCCTTACTTGTTGCAGAGTGATAGCGTCACCGACGATGATCGCGAGATGTGCAATCTTTAGAAAATTCAAGCCTTCGATCACTGGCGAAATTAGACGGCTACCGCAACAACCTGATTCAAAGAAATTCCAGCTTCTCGCTGTCTAGCTTCCAATAAACGAATCTTCATCGCTTCGCTCTTGAGTAGATGAGACGTTTCTAGCTCAGAGTCACGGACAACCTTTGCAACGCTGGCTATCAAACCATTACAACGGCTTGCCTGTAACCCTCACCCCAGATATACTCAACACTGAGCCGTTAACGGCTGTTCAGAACTCAATACCTCGGCACCGCTCGCCGGTACTAGCACTACCAAACGAGCGGCTGACCCGTCCGATTGCGTAACCAATCGCACAGGCTAAGCTGATGGTAGCCTAGCCAC
Source organism: Leptolyngbya sp. SIO4C1 (assembly GCA_010671975.1). GTDB lineage: Bacteria > Cyanobacteriota > Cyanobacteriia > Phormidesmidales > Phormidesmidaceae > SIO4C1. The sequence continues at coordinate 1,185 of JAAHIA010000290.1, forward strand.
CCGATTGTGCAAAGGTCGCAAGGTGGCTGAGGGGTTGGGTTCTGATCTCACACGCCCCGCATTCCCCGAGCCTAGTCGAAGGGAGCGCGGGGCAAAACCCGTCCCATTTGGGACTCAGACTATACAGGAGATCAGACCCATCATGTTTCAATCTAACTCGGGCGCGGGCGCGCCTCCGGTTTCGTTCGACTATTCGCCCCGATTCGAGACTGTTAAACTCAGCGTCACCGGCTCGCTGAGCGGCCTGCGTAAAATCGTCAACACCTTACACAAGCGCGGCTTTGCCGATCCGAACGACTGGAGCCAGCCGCAGCCCAAAGATCACGAATGGATCATTGTGCTCATCCGGCGACTGCGCATAGATTAACCAGAGGATGGCGATAGCCAAGGGGGTCCAACCTGCGCTACTGCGCCTGAGCAAAAATCTCATCCGCTGTTAACCCTAAGTCGGGGAAGATTGTTGAGCGTAGCTTGTCGCCAGCCCTAAACAGCTGCACCTGATATTCTTGCCCGACCAGGCTATAGATAGAAATCGTTGGCACCTTGGGTGAGCCAATATATCGCGCTGCCCCAATTGCTAGATAATCAATGATCCAATATTCCGAAATGCCTAGCGCCTCATGCTCAGCCAGCTTATTTAAATAGTCATCTTGCCAGTTACTGCTAACGATTTCGACGGCAAGCAGCACAGGAGTCTCAAAAATGGCTGAACGATTGATAATCTCGGCAGCTTCTGCCTGAGTAGCCACCACTACATCTGGCAAACGAGACGTATTTGCTTCCGTTCGCTGTCCCACCTCGCGAAAGCTCTCCCAAAGCTGCCCTGTCTGTCCAATCTCTTGATCGAAACGACGTTCTAAAAATTTGGCTATTCTAATATGAGCTAAAGTCGGCGGCGTCATCGCAATTAAAGTGCCTCGAACTAATTCATATCGCGCTGAGCTATCTTGCTGGCGCAGATAGTCTTGAAACGTAGCCTGTACTGAAGTTTGAACCATTGGCTGAACTGTCTAGGCTTGGCTGCTTTTATCCTATCCTGACACCAGATCCCCGGTTTTTCACCTAAGTCGAAGCGTGTAGATCCGAGCTAGATAAAAAACCGAGGATCTGAGATAAACCATTCTAAAGATAGGTGCGCAGCGGCGGCGGCTTCCTTTATGAAGAGGACTGGACTTTGTCGCTATTTGTATCTGCCTATATGAAATTCGAGCGTGCCAGCGGTATCTTGCTACACCCGACCTGTCTGCCTAGCGCCCACGGTATCGGCGATTTGGGTCAGTCAGCTTATGAATTTATTGACTTTATGGAGCGCAGCGGCCAGCGGCTGTGGCAAATTTTGCCGCTGGGGCCAACCGGCTATGAGCATTCGCCCTACACGATGAATTTCAGCGCTTTTGCGGGCAATCCGCTGCTGATTAGCTTAGAAAAGCTGATCGATGAGGGTCTGCTGACGCCCGAGGAAGCGCCGCCGCTGGAGAATGCGACACCCGATCGGGTTGAGTTTGACCGGGTGATTCCGCATAAGCTGGGCATTTTGAAGCAGGCGTTTGAGCGGTTTCAGCAGCGGGGCCACAGCGCTGAGCTAGAGGAGTTTTCTCAGGCGCAAAGCTGGTGGCTAGATGACTTTGTGCTATTTATGGCGCTGCTGGAGGCCAACGACGGTAAGCCCTGGAGTCAGTGGGAGCCCAGCGTTGCCCGCCGCGAGCCGGAAGCGCTCCAGGCCAAGGCAGAGGAACTGGCCGACAGCGTTGCTTTTCAGCGGTTTATGCAGTTTAAGTGCTTTGAGCAGTGGATGGCGCTGCGCCGCTATGCGAATGAGAAAGGCATTCAGATCATTGGCGACGTGTCGATCTATGTCTGTCACAACAGCTCTGACGTTTGGGCGGCACCGCACCTGTTTAAGCTTGATTCGCAAACGCTAGAGCCGGCCTACATTGCCGGCGTGCCGCCCGACTACTTTAGCGAGACGGGGCAGCTCTGGGGCAACCCGGTTTACGACTGGGAGCAGTGCGAGCAGAGCGGCTTTGAATGGTGGACTTCGCGCTTTAAGGCGACGCTGCAATATGTTGACTGGGTGCGGGTAGACCACTTTCGCGGCTTTGAGGCCTACTGGCAGGTGCCCGCCAGTGAAGAGACGGCGATCAACGGCGAGTGGATCAAAGCGCCAGGAGACAAGTTTTTTGAGACGCTCGGCGAGCGATTTGGTGACCTGCCGGTGCTGGCCGAAGACCTGGGTATCATCACGCCTGAGGTAGAGGCGCTGCGCGATCGCTTTGGCTTTCCGGGCATGAAAATTCTCATGTTTGCCTTTAGCGGCGACCCAGACAACACGCATTTGCCGCATAAGTATGTGCATAACTGCATTGTTTACTCCGGCACGCACGACAACGATACGGCGCTGGGCTGGTGGGAGAAAACCAGCGCCGCAGACAAACAGTTTATGGCGCAGTATCTCGGCTACGACAGCATTGAGGCGATCCAAGAGATTAACTGGGTGCTGATTCGCAATGCGCTGGCCTCGGTCGCCGATCTGGCAATTGTGCCGCTGCAGGATATGCTCGGCCTCGATAACCGAGCGCGAATGAACGACCCGAGCAAAACGCCCGGCAACTGGCGCTGGCGCTACCCCAGCTCGGAGCTGCTCACCGATGAAGTTGCTCAGCGCATGCGCGAGCTGGCGCGGCTGTATAGTCGACTTTAAAGGCCGCCTACATATCGGCCGGCATTAAACAGCCCCTGCGGGTCGAAGTTGGCTTTGAGCTGTTTCATCAGGCTGAGCGCACTGCCGGTATAGCCCCAAATATCGACGGCCTGTTTGACCTCGGCCGGCGCTTCTAGCAGGCTGAGGTAGCCCTGAGCCGCTTCGCAGCGCGATCGCAGCTGCTGAATCTGCGCGACTGACTCGGCGGTGGCTTCAAACCGCAGCAGGCCGGTGCCGCTAGCGTTGTGCAGTCGCGCTAGCCAGCCGGTCGGCAAGATCTTTTGGGCCAGCTGCAAGAAAGCAACCGTCTCGGTAGGCAGCATGCCAACCTTGCACAGCACGCCATCGGGCTGACCCAGCCGGTCGGTCAGCTGCTGCCAGCCGGCGTCGTCTGCCTCGTGTTGCTGTGCCCCCGCTGCTGCACCCAGAGCGCTAAACCGCGCTAGCTGCTCCTCGACGCCGGCTGGAATGCCAGCGAACCGACCGATTAGCAGTAGTTCAGCGCTGTCTTTGGGCCTGTCTTCACGATATATTTCGCGCTCTACTGCGTTCACCAGATCGAGCGCGACCGGCGTTAGCCCCGAGAGCCGCGCCGCCAGTGCCGCTTTGTGGATGGCCTCGGCTGAGCCGGAGAGAATCGCGGTGTGCGATCGCGCCGGCAGCGGAAACAGGCGAAAGGTGAGCTGGCTCAAAATGCCGAGCGTGCCGTAGGCGCCGGTCATCAGCTTCATCAGGTCGTAGCCGGCCACATTCTTCACGACCCGCCCGCCGGCCTTGGCAATTTCACCGTCATAGCGCACAAACTGCACGCCAATCAGCTGATCGCGCACGCCGCCATAGCGCTGCCGCAGCGACCCAGTATCCGCCGTTGCGACCAGGCCGCCCAGCGTGGCCTGCTCTGGCCTCAGCGGATCGAGCGCTAGCTGCTGCTGGGCCGCTGTTAGGGTTGGCTGCAGCGCCGCCAGCGGTAGCCCAGCCTCAGCTCGCAGGGTAAAATCTTCTTGCCAATGTTCCACGATCCGATTCAGTCGAGCCGTGCTGACAACAACTTTAGCGGTGTGCGCCAGCCCCCCCCAGCTCAGCTTAGAGCCGCTGCCGCAGACCAGCAGCGGCCAGCGGTTTTGATAGCAGGCTTTGACCACCTCGGCCAGCATCGCTTCGCTTGTCGGTAAGACCAGACAGTGATCCAAACGGGGGACGGCCTTCTCAATTCGCTGCTGCCAGTCGGCCGGCATGGCTGCCTGGTCAATCACCTGCTCTGCTCCTGCTATTGCTGCTAGCCGCTGCGCGATCGCAACCATACACCTGCCTCTCTCCTAAACCGTCCTTATTATCTGGGAGATTGGGCACAGGTCAGCGCTGCGATCGCGCCACGGTTAGTCAATGCCAATCTGTACTGGCCCTGACCCAGGCGTCGGGCTGCTTGAAACCTCGCGCGGCTGGCGATAGGCAGCATAGAGCCGATCGCGCCAGTCCCAAAACGGTTTGAACTCGTCAGCGTCGGCTAGCCCCGGCACGCCCTTGCCGCAGATACCGTCTGGCAGATCGACATAGCGGCGCTCTGGAAACTTGATATACATAGAGAGCCCCGCCACGGCCAAATCGGCCAGCGTTGGCTGCGTTCCCAGCAGATAGGGACTTTCGCGCAAAATTAGGCAGAGGGCTTCCAGGTTCTGCTTGAGAATTTCAGTCGACAGCTTCACCGCCTCTGGGCCAAAGCCCGCCCCCGTGCCTAAAATGCTGAGCAGGTCGCCCGGCACCGAACCAACAATATTGCGCACCAGCTCCGGCGTCGAGGCTGGCAGCAGCGCCGTCCGAAAGTTAGGATGCTGGTTGAACGCGCCAATCATCACCTTGCGGGCATTTAAACCAATGGATTCATCGGCCCAGGCTTCCATCATCAGACAGAGGCCGCGCTGCTGCGCCTCTACCGGAATCACTGGCCGCTCTGGATATTTTTGATCGAGGTAGCGTGCGATCGCGGTTGAATCTGGAATCACTTCGCTGCCATCTTTCAGCACTGGCACCTGGCGCTGGCCCGACAGCCGATAGAGATCGATCTGGCCGACCCCCGGCGTTACCTCAATCGTTTTGTAAGGCAGCTGCTTATAGTCCAATAGCAGCCGCACTTTCTCGCTGTAGTGAGAAGCTTCAAATTGATAGAGCTCTAGCATACTTAAATCTTTGCCTACAGAATAGAAGACCAATGCCCATCATTGATCAGAATCTAGGTGGCTGCATCTGTCTAGCGCCGGACGCAATCTCTGAAACCTAAGCCAGGCAGTAAATTTAACCTTTTTTCATGAAAATTCATCAAAACTTGATTAATTTAGGTTAAAGTGTTCCTTAATGCAGTTAAACGTGGATGAGCAACATTGACTCATCGGTGTACTCTCGTTAGACCGTGACCTAGTAGACAGCGACTTCAGGAACAGATCGCTGA
>JAAHIA010000291.1 GCA_010671975.1 Leptolyngbya sp. SIO4C1
TTGCTCCTCTGCTCATCATTTTGCGGCACAGGAGCCTACGGCTGACGACACTTATGAAAGCGCATTGACCAGTCAGTCGGCCAGCCAATATCAGGTCTTACATGTCAACTCAGCAGCGGGCAGCGATGTCAATAGCGGCACTCAGCATCAGCCCTTTAAAACCATTACGCACGCGCTTCAGATAGCTCAGGCTAACACCGTGATTGTGCTTGCACCCGGTAGATATAGCGCCGAGACAGGTGAGAGCTTTCCGCTACTGGTAAGGCCAGGGATGACGCTGCAAGGGAGCCCTGGCGCAGACAAAAGCGCTATCATCGTGGGCGGCGGTCGCTTTAACAGCCCCACGCTATCGCAGCAAAATGTGACGCTGGTTGCCGCTGACCGCTCGGGCCTGGCCCACGTGGTGGTTTCGAATCCTAACGCGCAGGGGCACGGCGTCTGGGTAGAAGCTGGTCAGCCCGTTGTTCGTGAAGCGGCCTTTGTTGCTAGTCAGCATACAGGGCTTTATGTCGCTGGCGGCAGCCCGGTGATAGAAGGCAGCTACTTTTTTGAGAATCAGGTAGCAGGACTCGTCATCTATGGCAGCTCCCAAGCAACCGTTCGCGGCAACCATTTTGAAGCCACTGGAACCGCCATCACGGTGGCGGCAGATGCCACGCCCGAAATCGTTGGCAATCGCATTATTCGCAACGACGAAGGGCTGCTGCTGCTAGGCAATGCCCGTCCTCGGTTATCCAGTAACCAAATTATGCAAAATCGTCGCAACGGCGTCGTCGAAGTCGCAACGACGGCTCCTGTAAGGCTGCCCCAGACCGCGCCGCAGGTTGTCAGCTCAGCGGCAGCGCCCACACCGATTAGTCCGGCAGCACCTGTCGCGGCAGCGCCTCTACCGGCTGAGGCAGACGTGGCCGCTTCTGACGTGGCCGCTTCTGGCGTGACTGCTTCTGGCGTGACTGCTTCTGGCGTGACTGCTTCTGGGGTGCCCGATTTGCCTGAGCTGGCAGCGGCACCTGTCGCGAGTTCACCTGAGCCCACGGCTGAGCTGCCTGAGCCGGCCAGTCTACCTGAGCCCACGGCTGAGCTGCCTGAGCCCACGGCTGAGCTACCTGAGCCCGTGAGTCTACCTGAGCCTACAGCCGCTGACCTGGTACCTGAGACGGCGCCCAATCGGCTGTTTGAGCCGCCCGTTAGCGATCGCATTGCCGCTTTGTCAGCCGAGGCAGATGACGCTATTGTCGAAGTGCCAGCTGAGCCTGCCGCACCGGAGCCTGAAACCCCAGCTGAACCAGCGACCACGGCGGCTGCGCCCGAAGCGCCTGTCTCAATTGCGCAACTGCGCAATCGTCTATTGGATGAGGATGAGGTCTCTGAGGCATCCCTGCCCGAACCAGCTCCCAATATTCCGCCCGCTGAGGCAGATGCGATTGAAATTCCTGTGATGCCTTCTAACTCAGAGCGCTCCTCTGCAGCTGCACCTGAGCAGAGACCCGAACAGCCTGGCACTGAGCAGCACAATCGCGGCCTACCCAGCGTACCGGTTACAGCCACATCGGCATCCGCTGAGCTGCCCGATCTATCGAATCTACCAACGCTGCCAACTAGCGCTGACGGACGCTTAATGGTCCCAAGCGCCAGCATTCCGGTTGGCAGCGGCGGCTCTACGATGGCGTTTTCTACCTCAACCTTGCCAGCTACCGGGTCGCCCCCCGGCCCCCCTTCACGCGCAGCGGCCTTAGGGCTGCGCTATCGCGTATTTGTAGCCGTCGAGAGTGAGGCCGTTCGTGAGGAGCTGCGTCAGCTCGTGCCAGATACCTTTCGCACGCAGCTCGACGGTCGCCCCATGATGCAGGCCGGGGCCTATGCGGATGAGGCAGAAGCGCAGGAGCGGCTAGAGCTTTTGCTCGATAACGGCTTTGACGCGCGCCTAGAATATACGCCGTAGCTCCTAAAACACTAGATCGAGATTGCAGGTTCTCAAATCTAGCTGGTAGAGGCTTCCCGCTGTGGATTGCCAGAGCGCAATCAGCAGCCGATAACTGTCGAGCGGCGCGATCGCGGTGGGGCTGCCAGGCACAGTAATCTCCCCAAGCGGCTGATAGTCGCGATCAAGAATCTGCAATTGACCCCGATCGTCGGCAAAAACGTAGCCCCAAGGCAGCGGTACCATCACGGCTGCCGGGCCGGCCAGCGGCAGCAGGCGAAATGGCTTAAGCTCCAAGAGTGCAGCCGACTCGACGGACGGCAGTGAAATGCGACAGAGATAGCGATAGGGCTGCTCGGTTGGGGTCAGCGCTGCGATTGGCAGCCCAAGCGTCAGCTGACTTAGGATCTGCCCGCGTCGGGTTAGCAAGTAGAGCTGAGTTGCAATTGCAGACGCCGACATCACTAGCAGCAGATGGTGATTATCAATAGCAACAACCTGTTGCAGCACCAGCGCTGACGGCAGCGGCAGTGTCTGAGTGTGCCTGCGAGGGAGCGTGCGCAAAGGCCCTACGCTAAGCTGCCAAGCACCTGCATCGTCTGACTGGGCTAGGGCCGCCCACCAGCGCTGCGCGATCGCTACCTGACTCGATTGGGCAAACTCAGCCACGGGCTCATAGCGCAGGGTCGCAGCCGACTGAACCAGCCGATAGAGGCCGTGGGGCGTAGCGGCGTAGCTATCTGCTGGAGCAATCCGCAGCGCAGCGATTCGATGCGGCAAAGCAACGATCCTTCGCTGAGTAACCGCCGCTGTGGTTGGCGCTGTGCTGACGGCTGCTTGATTGCCTTCACTCCAGAAAATTTGGATGGCTTCGGCAGTAGAGCGAGCGCCCAAAGCTTGAACTGGCTGAGCCAGAGAGGCCAGCGGCTGCTCCCAGCAAGATACGCTGGTGGGGACAGCAGGCGTTCGCTTTTTTAGCACCATCTGGCCAGCCTCTAGCGTCTGCAGCGCTTGTAGCATCTCCTCGGCGCTAGCATAGCGCTGGGCCGGCTGCTTCTTCAGAGCTTTGAGCACAATCGACTGCAGCGGCTCAGCCAGTCCCGTCGGCACAGCCCGACTTAGATGGGCCGCTCTTAACTCTGCCGGCGTACCTGAAAATGGTCGATAGCCTGCCACCAGTTCAAACAGCAGAATGCCCATCGCATAGAGATCAGAAGCAGGCGAGTACTGTTTATCAAACCGCTCAGGAGCCATATAGGCCGGCGAGCCCGTCTGTCCAGAGCCAGCCAGGTCAGCCTCTTGAGCCAGCTTGGCGACCCCAAAGTCAGAGATTTTAGCTACCCACTGACCTCGCTGATAGTGCAGTAGGATATTTTCTGGCTTAATATCGCAGTGGACCAGCCCGCGCCGATGCGCGTGATCTAAGCCGGTCAAAATGTCGCAGGCCAGCTTGAGTGTCTTCTCGCCAGACAGCTGAGGCAGTCGCTCTAGCTGCGATCGCAGCGTGCCGCCTTCGCAATATTCTAAGACTAGCTGCCGACCTTCAGGCGTTTGCTCCAGCGCCTTACAGGCGACGATATTGGGATGATCAACGCTGAGTAAAAACCAGAGCTCACGCAGAAAGGCCTGAGTTGAGAGCCGGGCTGAATGAATTTCTTTAAGCGCAACCAGCTCACCCGTTTGGCGATGCATCGCACAGTAGACTCGGCCAAACTGACCGTAGCCAACTAGGCCCAGCAGCCGATAGTTAGATTGACGGTGCGATCGCGTGTACACTCTGCCTAATGCGAACAAAAGGATGCAGCCACGGCACCCTGCCTTAGTAAAATAGCAGCTGTGGCTCCGCTAGCTACTGCGATCGCTCATTCAACCCTGATCAGTAGCGCGGTATAGAAGGGTCAACCGCGACAGCGTAAGCATCGATGCCACCAATGAGATTTTTAACGTTTTGAAAACCTTGTCGTAACAGCCACTGGCACATCTGGGCGGAACGCATGCCGTGATGGCATATGACAATGGTTTCAATTGCTGGATCTAGCTCTATTAAAATTTTGTCGGCCCAGTCGATATATTCACTCAGCGGCAGATGGATAAAATTGGGCAGCGCTGCGATCGCCACCTCCTGCGGCTCGCGCACATCGATCAGCTGTAGCGTTTCGCCCTCGGTCAGCAGCCGCTGCGCAAAGGTCTCGACATCGATTTGCTCAATTCTTTCAGGGTGACCATACATTGACAGGTGCCTCATTTAGCCAGCGGTCGTATCTCTATTCAATCTAATGCTGAATCGGCCGGCTATTGGTCAATCTAATGCTGAATCGGCCGGCTATTGGCCTTTGCAATGTCGACCATAATATTTGGGAAGCAGTTTGCATTTTGGGCTCAAGCGTCAACCCTACGACATTTTTGCCAGCAATCAGCGTCTTTGGATTCCGAACCGGCAGATTTATACCTATCCTGTGTGATGATAGTGCCCAGCCGCTTGAATATTTGCCAAATCGACGGGATACGCTAGTCAATCTGCTGCTGATTGTAGAGATTTTGTCAAAATCGACCGAGGCTTGTGACCGAAGTGCTAAATTTGCTGCCTATCAAATGGTTCCTAGCTTTCAAGAGTATGTGCTGATTGAGCAAGCTTCTATGCATGTTGAGCATTATGATAAGAGCGAGCGATCGCAAATGGACCTTTTCTGAATGTGACAGTGCTGAGGCAGTGCTGTCGCTAGCGTCAATTCCGTTTGAGATTGAGCTAGCTGACATGCATGACAAGGTTGATTTTTCGAGCGAATTTTCTTCTATATAGTTAGTCACAACTAAAGGAAAACATAAATCTCTAATTATTTCAAAAGTTACGATACTTATATTTATTGCCTTTATATTTATTCCCTTTAGGTCTACGATAGCCATCTCTTTCGGCATGCTCTTTGCATATGAAACACCATTTTGCTTCAGAGGAGTAGTCTGGATCGTCTGGAAAATAATAAATTCCCCTCCAAGGTTCACTACTTCTCAAATTTTCAGTAGCTCTTATTGGATGGTTATTAGGGCAGCGATTGCTTGGATCAGGAGGGGCGCCATATTTAACTCCTTTTTCCCGCCTCTTCTGAACGAGCCATTCTTCGTACTCTTGCTGCTTTTCTCTTTTAAATTTATCTATCCTCTCACGCTCTAGTCGCTTTCGCGTAAAAAGACTTTTAGCAGTTTTTTCTCCACTCTTAAGTGTATCTGTTAAATGAGCAATTTTATCGATAACTAACAAGTTATCAAAATCTTGTCCTCTGATTACGCTATAAGCCTTATCAATTGTGTCTATAGCCTTTAATAAATTATTTTCATCAAGATAGTACAATTCATCTATTTTCTCTTTCGATACTTTGTAAAGAGGAGCCATAGCTGCTGCAATCCCTCCAAATATCAGGACAAATATAATATAAATTAGTTGATTCCACGCCAAGTACCCACATGCACACAAAGCAGCCAACATTAGAAAGAACTTGAAGCGTTCCTGAATGTCTTTCCAGAATTTGTAATCTGTAGACATAATGATTAGTTGAAAGCTATGCGCTTATAAAGGATCTAGTTCTATGACGCGAGTGTTGCCTGGATCAGCTTCTAAATTAATGGTCTCTGTAGTTGTTATGTAGTCTCGGCTTAGAAAAGTTATTTGAACGCTATCTCTTGGAGGTATTTCAATCTCGATATACCCATTTCTATCAGTTGTTTTCTCAACTGGAGGTCCACTAAACACAATCTGCAGCCTAACATTTTCAACAGGAGCCCTAGTTTGGCTATCTCGGACAGTTATCTGAACTTTTTGCAATTTTTTGTTTTCTGGTGATTCTATGTTTCTCCCGTTTGAGAGATCGAACATTTCTTGAGTTAACTCGAATCCAGATACTCCAAGTACAATTACTATAAACGCAAAAATCGCACGTGCCCACCACGGAATATCTTCAAAGAATTTCATGAGTCTTTCCTGTTCAACTAAATTTGAGTGTATGCGTGAGACAAGCAAAAAGGTTCTTATGTCTCTGAAATTCTTAGAATTATCAGATGTAGAAATCTTCTGGGCTGAGCGTAAAGCATGAATTTTGGGCAATTCTTTGTGTGACTAACTTAGAAGAAAAGCTCAATTTCAAGAGGTACATTACCACCTTTGAATAGTGTTTTCTGTGACTCAGTAGGTGGACTTCAGTAAGATGGATCACTTTGAGAAGGCACCCCAATCCGATCAACTATGGGACTAAAGCTAACAGGTTTGTCTTAGTGGTGCAGAAAACTAAGTTGGTCTCAGCCTGAGAAACGAGTGATCCTATCGAACTCAATGCGGCAGTCCAACTGTCGCTGCTTTTTCTTTGAGGCACAAGCAGGCGGCGGACTGTAGGTCGG
>JAAHIA010000292.1 GCA_010671975.1 Leptolyngbya sp. SIO4C1
TTGTCACGAAATCAATCGTGACAATACTCATTGATGGATTCCTCCGAAAGAATATAACCAGATAAATGTGCTGGCGTTCACCTTCAAAGAGCTGAGCCCCGATCGCTAGCTCCAGAAATTCATGACTTCTAGAGCGTTTGGCTAGCGGTTAGCTTCAGGATTGACCTGAGACCTAGCAGGCATTCTGTACGTGAACGCTGGTTGGCCCTCTGTCACAGATCGATAACTACAAAAACTATGCAGAACTATAGATCGCCTTTTCGAAGCCTGATAGGCTCAGCTACCTTCCGCAAATATTCTCCGGCATCTCGCTAACCTTCTTAGAAGAAGCGCAACATTTTGTAACATTTCTACTCAGAAACTCAGCGGCGGCCAGAGGTCAAGAAGGCTTGAGGGGATACTGCCATGAGCAACCCTACGGCAGCGAACTAGGCCGCCGTAAGGTTTAGCTTGAGCCGCGCTCAGCGATTTAGCTGAAGCGGCAGAGGCCGCTAGGACCCAATCGAAGCAGAGGTAGAGACGGCCGGCTCAAAGCTAGGAATCACCACGTCGTCATTCTGCTTGGTTAGCCGATTGTACAGCCGCTCCGTGTTGGGGAAGTTGGCAGCGGGCAGCGTTGGGAAGCGACGGTAGGGCACCGTATCTTCGCCAAAGTACTCAGCATATTCTGGGCTGCTGAGCATGGCTTGAATGAAGCCGCGAATCCCTTCAGCTGCCAGAATCTGATTGTACTTCCGAATCTCAGCCTGATTGAGCGGCGCTCGGCCCAAGAAGTGCTTCGTCCCAAGCTCAATCACCTTGGTGTTGGGATAGGGCGCATAGAACTCCTTGAGATAGAGGTTAGAGCAGCCTAGCCCTTCGATAAACTCCTTCAGGTTGATTTCGCCATTGCCGAGCTTACTTTCTAAAGAAGTAAACTCATTCTTAACGATGTAAGGCGCAATATCGCGCTCAAAGATTTGCCGGTAGGCGGCCTGCGTAATCAGCTTGAGATTGGTTTTGTCTGCCAGGCTAGTAAGCTTGAAGACCTTGCTCTGCTCTCGCTGCCGATTGACGCCCTGACGAATCCGCTGCTCTAGCTCGCGATTACCGCGATTGTTGGCAGCCGAGCCGAGCTCTACAAAGCGCGGCGTTGCCGGCTGCTCAATCGGCTTCAGGCCCGTACCCTGAACGCTGCCAGCCCGGAAGTTGCGCATGGCCTGCCCGGCCGGCGTGAGATAGCGCTCGTAAGGCACCGTATCTTCACCGAAGGCTTCTACGTACTCTGGGCTGTTGATCATGGCGTCAACCAGCGCATAGAAGCCCTGCTTGGCACAGATATCGAAGTACTTATTGGTCTCCTGTCGACCGTAGGTTGGCCGCCCGAGCAGCCGCCGGTGAATGTACTCGACCGCCTTCATCACATAGAGCGGCGTCCAGTAGGTCTTGCGGAAAGACGCTGACTTCGCCAGCGCGCGAATAAACTCGCGCACGCTGATGTCGCCGTTCTCTAGCTTGATTTCGGCAACTTTATTTTCCTGACCTGAGTAGACATCGCGGCCAAACACCTGGCGGTAGGCAGCTCGAATCACCTTCTGGGTAGAGCTCTCAGCATACTTAATGCTGCGCTGTGCGCCAGTGCCGGGCAGCTGATCCAGCCGGAAGACCTTAGGCCCTAAGCTGCCAGGAAATTCACCCCGAGCGTCGGGATTGCTGACCTGGTTGTTAATGCTGGGTCCCTGGTGAATCAAAATCCGGCGGGTATCTTTGTTAAACGGTGCCGGGCTGCTGCTGGGATTGCGCGTTTCTTTCGGGAAGATAGCGCCAAACTGAATCTCTAGCGGATCGTTTCCAGAGCCGTAGGGATGCTGGTCGGGCAGCGGCTTGCGATAGGCGGCAAAGGTGGTGACAAACTGCGGCACCTTGCGGAAGGGCGCGCTGTAGCGGAAGAGATCCTGCTGCGGTCCCCAGTTGCGACATTCCTGCGCTTCCTGGCCAAGGCCGCGCAGGTAGGGCACGGTCTCTTCACCGAAGTAGTCGGCATACTCGTTGGAGTCAATCAGTGCGTCCACCAGCGCCGGCAGACCACCCTCAGACACGATTGAGAAGTATTTCTGAACTTCCTCGCGCGAGCTAGGACCGCGACCTAGAATGTGGCGAAAGGCGAGCTCGAGCGCCCGGCTGTTGATGTAGGGTTCAAAGAACTGCCGGCGGTACAGCGGTGACTTCGCTAGCCGACGAATGAACTCCTTCATCGAGATTTCGCCGTTTTTGACCTTGGATTCAAGATCGGAGATATTCAGCGAATAGGCCCGGACGATGTCGCGCTCAAAGACCTGCCGATAGGCGGCCTTGACCACCTCATTTTTCTCGACTGAAGAGAGCCCAGGCTTCATAGCGTACTTGGGCCGGCGCTCAGACGCATTGAAGTAAATCTGAGGCAGCTGCAGCCCTTGTAGATCGGGTGAGGGACGCTGGCGCAGCTTATCCGACGGCGAGGGAGCCTTGAACTCGCTGAGCAAAACGTCAAAATACTGCCGAACGATGTCTTGCGCTTCGGCATCTTGACGGAAGTAGCTCAAGCTGCTGGCTCGCATCGTCTGAATTGCCACGATGGTGGCAGCGCCAGAGCAGGCGTTTTCGATGATCTCGCGCAGGCCGCGAACGTTGACTGAGATGATGTTTGGGTCACCAGAGACGATGGCATAGGTGACGTAGCGCAGAAACCAGCTGAGGTCGCGCAGCGACTTCTGCATGTTGCTAGGGCCGTAGCGCGATACGTTGATCGGTCGGAACCCAGGCGGAACAGGGCCGCTGTCAGAGGAGAGCAGCGATCGCAGCCCACCAAACAGACCGTTGCCGCCGCTTTCGACGTAGGTCGCTGTTCCCATCGTTGAGGCCGTGCGCTCGTCGAGCACTTCCCCCCCCCGGGTCATTTCCATCCCAACCTCTTCCTGGGGCTTCTCCAAGTAGGCCAGCGGCGACCCACCAGTGAAGATGCGGTTGGCGGCTTGAGATACGATCAGTTCCGAATAGCGGGTGAGCGCTTCTGCGATCGCAATGCGTTTCGCACCGGACTTAAAAAAGTTCGACAGCTCACTTAGCTCGCCCTTGCCCATATAGCGATCTTGCTGTTCGGCCTGAGAAATCGCGGCGGCTGGCAACGTTTGGTAAAGTTGTGGCCGCGCTAAAGAGCTTCCACCACTAGCTGTAACAGTCATTCGTTTTCAAAGGCTCCCTTCAATTAGTGATTGCATCACACCCGTCCCTCAGCATGTTGCACGGCACTGTTCGCACGGTGTTCTGCACGGTACTGACGGGCCTGTCGGTCTAATCTTCAGATTAAAACGATTGAGGAACGCGACAGGCAATTGTTAAAAACTGTGTAACATCTTGCTAGAAATCCACTGAGTCATCATAAAAGATGAGCTCTGCTAGCTGAGAAAAAAGATAAGTTTTGTAACTAAGATTTACCAATTCTTTTCGCTGGAATGGCAATCTTAAGAAAGCGTCGAGCGCGCCGATCCGGCGACAGTCCGGCAGTAGCTCGACTGTAATAACGTTAATAGCGTTCGATGGTTCTCATCAGTTTGCTCCACGATGCTTTTACGCTTTCCCACCCCTGATGTCTGATTCTCAAGCTGCTGTTAGCCAAGCTGTGGCTAAGCTGTACGACACCTACCCGTTTCCGCCAGAGCCGCTCTTAGATGAGGCCCCACCGGGCTACAACTGGCGCTGGTACTGGCCGGCAGCCTACGGCTTTTGCACGGGTATGAAGCCGGCGTCCGAGGCCGTTCGCATCCTGGATGCTGGCTGCGGCACTGGGGTTGGCACGGAGTATCTGGTGCACCTCAATCCGCAGGCTGAGGTGGTGGCGATCGATCTGAGTGCCGGCGCGCTAGAAGTTGCTCGCGAGCGCTGTCGCCGCTCGGGGGCTGAGCGAGCCACGTTCCATCACCTGAGTCTCTATGACGCTGCGCAGCTAGACGGACAGTTCGATTTGATCAACTGCGTCGGCGTCTTGCACCACCTGCCCGATCCGATTCAGGGTATTCAGGCGCTAGCGCCAAAGCTGGCCCCGGGCGGCCTGATGCACGTCTTTGTCTATGCGGCGCTGGGCCGGTTTGAAATTTCGCTGATGCAGCAGGCGATTGCCCTACTGCAGGGCGAGCAGCGCGGCGACTATCGCGACGGCGTAAAAGTTGGGCGACAGCTGTTTGACAGCCTGCCAGAGGGCAATCGGATCGTGACCCGAGACCAGCAGCGCTGGTCGCTAGAAAACCATCGCGATGAATGCTTTGCCGATATGTACGTGCATCCACAGGAGGTGGACTACACTATCGACACGCTGTTCGAGCTAATTGATGCCTCTGGGCTTGAGTTTGTTGGGTTTTCTAACCCCGGCTACTGGGATCTCAATCGCCTGATTGGTCAGCAGCCTGATTTGATGGCGCGATCGCAGGCGCTCTCCGAGCGTCAGCGCTATCGGCTGGTTGAGCTGCTTGACCCTGAGCTCACCCACTACGAGTTTTTCTTGACCCGGCCGCCCCTGCCTCGGCAGGATTGGTCAGATGACAGTCAGCTGCTGGCTGCCGTTGCCGAGCGCCACCCCTGCATGTCAGCCTGGCCAGGTAAGAGCTTTTTTAACTATGACTATCAGCCGGTCTCGATCACGGATGCCGAATACAGCTTTCTCATGGCCTCTGAAGCGGGCGATCGCGGCGATCGCCGCGATCGCACAGTAGCCTCGCTCTTAGCCACAAGCGATTTGACCCTAGATGACGTGCGTCAGCTGCAGCAGCGCCAGCTGATTTTGCTTTCTTTACGCTAAAGCCAGCGGCAGATAGTGAAATGAGTATTAATACCGTGATATGATTGGCATCGGCTTCAGGTCAACCTCAGCCTGACAGCAGCCCCAACGGCGACATTGGCCTGTCAGGTAAATCCGTTTGCAGTCTGTTTTGTTGAGATTCTGTGACTTCGTCTGAAGAAACTATAGATACAGCAGCTCAAGCGAATGAAGAAGCGCCTTCGGCGTCTTCGCTCCCGGCCGCTTCACTGGCTTCCATGCAGGAATACCACCGCCTTCAGCAAAATTTGCTGAGGCTAGCTGTCCTGCTGTCCGCCTTCATATTCGCGGCTGTCTGGTGCTTTTACTCCCTGCACATCGCGCTGAATTATTTGATTGGGGCGTGCACAGGTGTGGTTTACTTAAGGATGTTGGCCAAAGGTGTTGCCGAACTTGGGCGGCAGCGTCAAAAGCTTGGCAGCGGGCGACTAGCGCTTTTTATTGGGCTGATTGTACTATCGACTCAGTGGCAGCAGCTAGAGATCATGCCGGTTTTTTTAGGATTTTTAACCTATAAGGCTGCGCTGATTGCCTACACGCTTTGGACGGCAGTTCTACCTGAGTCAATGAATCAAGAATAGAGCCACTTTCTGTTCTTGGTCGACATCTGCGAAAAAAATTAAAGATTGAGACGGAGATGTTAAACCAGCTATATTTTCCTTTCTCTATGCCGCTTGCTAAGCTTGAGGTCGGTCAGCACTGGTACTGGCAGCTAGGCGGTCTAAAAATTCACGGCCAGGTCTTTCTTACCTCCTGGTTTGTCGCGGCCGTGCTGATTTTAGTCTGCGTGCTAGCGACGCGGCGAGTGCAGCGGGTGCCGTCTGGCCTCCAGAATCTGATGGAGTACGCGCTAGAGTTTATTCGAGACCTGGCTAAAAACCAGATTGGAGAGAAGGAATACCGTCCCTGGGTGCCATTTGTAGGCACTTTATTTTTGTTCATCTTCGTATCTAACTGGTCGGGTGCTCTAATTCCGTGGAAGTTGATTCACCTGCCGGCTGGCGAGCTAGCCGCGCCGACCAACGACATTAATACGACGGTAGCGCTGGCGCTGCTGACCTCCCTGGCCTATTTCTATGCCGGGTTTAGTAAGCGCGGGCTAGGCTATTTTGCTCGCTACATCGAGCCAACGCCGATTCTGCTGCCGATTAATATTCTGGAAGATTTCACCAAGCCTCTCTCGCTCAGTTTCCGTCTGTTTGGCAACATTCTGGCAGACGAGCTGGTGGTGGCGGTGCTGGTGTTGCTGGTACCTCTGTTTGTGCCCCTGCCTGTGATGGTCTTGGGACTGTTCACAAGCGCAATTCAGGCGCTAATTTTTGCAACGCTGGCTGCCGCCTACATCGGTGAAGCGATGGAGGGGCACGGTGATCACGAGCATGGGTAGCCTGCTGGGCTATCCAGATGGGATTTGACACTGGGTCATATCCTGCATGAGCGGAGCTGCACTCCGCTTTTTTA
>JAAHIA010000293.1 GCA_010671975.1 Leptolyngbya sp. SIO4C1
TGCGTATTGGCGGGCGGCAGCCAGATCGGCGGGCTGGCACTGGGTTTGAAGAAGGTCGGCGAGGTTGGTGAGTACTTTAGAGAGACTGCCAGGCTCATTTAGCTTTTTGAAACCATCAAGCGCTTTTTCGTACCATGCGATCGCAGCCTGCACCCGGCCAGCCTTTTTATTCACAAGCGCCAGCTGATTCCACGTCTGCGCTGCCCCCGCCAAATCTCCTCTCGCTTCCTCAATCCGCGCCGCCTCTCGATAGTGCTGCTCCGCCGCATTCCACTGCCCCGCTTCCTGATACACCCTTCCCAGCTGATGCCACGCCACCGCTTCCGAAGCTAGCTCCCCCAGCTGCCGAAAGGTTTGCAGCGCGGCCTGATGCTGCTTAGTCGCTTCGGGCAGGTCGCCCTGAGCGAGCGCTAGTGTGCCGAGTTGTCCTCTAGCAACGGTAGCGTTTCGCAAATCTCCCAGCACTTCAAAGATGTCAAGGGATGCCTCATACGACGCCTTCGCCCCTGCATAGTCTCCCATCGCCGTCAGCACATCCGCCAGCTCACCCTGCAGCGCCCCCTGCTCACGTTTAACGCCGTCGCTCTGTGCTAGCTGCACCGCTACCGCCAGCCCCTGCCGATAGCAGTTCGCCGCCTGCGCCGCCTGCCCCTGCGCCTGAAAGCAGCGCCCTAGCCTGCCCAGCGTCAGGCACCGCTCATAGCTGGGTGTCTCCCCCAGCGCGGCCAAAATCTCTTCAGAGACCTGCGCGGCCTCCGCCAGGCGACCGGCACTAAACAGCGCCTCACCTTGATTGCTGCGTGCCAGATACCAGTCGCGCGAGCCCACCTCGCCCGTCAATCGCGTCAGCTTTTCCAGCAGGGCGTCGCGATCTTTGCTCAGCCCGAAGTAATCGAGAAACTTGTTGACATTATTAACAAAGTCCACCGAATTCTCATCACCCGCCGCCAGCGCTCCATTCACCGCCATCAGCAGGTTTGGCAGCTCTCGCCGCACAATGGCGCGAGCCAAGCCAGGATTTTGTCTATCTTGCTGATACAGATAGCCCGAGAGCTGATAGTACCGCTGTCGATGCCGCGCCAGCAGCCTCGCCTGCTCTGCTTCGCTCAGCTGCGCCCACAGCAACGGAGCCAGCGTCGGATGAAATTTCAAATAGGGCACCCCAATGCCCGGAATCTGCTCCGGCTGCATCAGTCCGCTCACCACCAGCGCCTGCCGCAGCGTCGGCCAGGTCGTCTCGTCTGCGCCTGCGGTCAGGTCCACATCGCCCAGCTGTTCTAGCAGGCTGCTCAGCGCTTCAGGCTGTTCTTGCGCCAGCTGCAACAGCTGCCGCCACTGCGCCTCAGCCGATACCGACTCTCCTCGCTGCAGCCGCTCAATCGCCCGCTTCAGCTCTCTTTGCTGCGCCTGCTGCGGCGTCAGCCCCAGTCCCGTAATCGCCAGCAAATCATCCTCAAACGCACCCCCCTGAAACACGCCCAGCCTCGGCAACCACCGCTGCGCCTCCGGCCCCAGCCGATCCAACGACAGCCGCAGCGACGCCACCAGCGGGTTACCAATGTCTCCCTCTCTCCCCCTCTCCTCATCTCCTATCTCCGCTAACAGCCGCTCCAACCGGCTCCCCAGCTCCGCCACCCGCCGCACCTTCAGCTGCTGCGCCAGCAGCCCAATCGACAGCGGATGAAAGTCTACCAGCTTAAACAGCGCTACCAGCGCCGACCGCTCCGGCAGCGGCACCTGCGGCTCCGGCGGCAGCTGCATCAGCGCCTGAAAATACCGCAGCGCATCATCCGGGTATGCCTCACTGCCCAGCCCCCGCAGCTGCAGGCGAATATGCCGCCGACTGCCCACCACCTTGTATTCCGCATGATGAAACTCCGGCTGCCGACTGGTCAGCAGCAGCCGCGACTGCCCTGCCTCCGACCAGCCACAGGCCGCCTCCAGCAGTGCCTGCAGCGCCTGCGCCGATAGCGTTTCCAAATTATCTAAAATCAGCAGCGTCGGCCTCTGCGCCAGCGCCGCCCTGGCCGCCTCCGCATTCACCAGGCTCTGCTGCAGTACCGTCGCCAGCGTGCTCACTGCCAGCCCTACCGCGTCTACGCCCTGAAACTCGGCATAGTCTACAAAGCACACCCGCTCAAACAGGCCCGTCTGATGCAGCCAGCGGCCCGCCTCCTGCGCCAGATAGGTCTTGCCCTGCCCGCCAAAGCCGACAATGCTCACCCGGCGCGTGCCCCGTACAAAGGCGCGCTCAATCTGCCACAGCTCGCGGCTGCGCCCCCAAAAGCCCGCCTCCTGCAGCTCGGGCAGGTTGCCCCAGCCACTGTCTGCAGCTGGCATCTCTGCCTCAGCCTCCGGCAGCAGCAGCGGCGTATCCGCCCCGGCCTGATACAGCGCTGGCAAAAACCAGTCCTGCAGCTTTAGCGTTACCTCCTGCTGCTGTCCGCGAATGCGCGTGCCCCGCTCTGTGTGCAAGTAAAGATAGCGCCGAGCGTTGTCTAACGACTCGCCCATGCCGTAGCCTTTCCCTAAATTCTGATAAAACTGTCCAAACAGCTCTCTCGTGGTTGCCACCAGCACCGAATGCGTCATCGCTAAGACAGCTGGGATGCCGGCATGGGTTAGCCTTGCCGCGACGCTGCCCATTATCCCCTTCGTCGGATCTTCTTCGGAACTGTCGCCAAGACCGACCATCGCCGACTGACAGGCCGACAGCACAACCAGCCCAACCGTCTGCTCATTCATCACGGCAGCCAGCTTTTCAGCACTGATTAAGGCGCGCTTGCTATCAGCATCTTCAAATAGCAAATAGCCCATATCAGCCGCTTCAGCAGCGCTGGTTCGGGTGAGATCTAACCCATCGCTGCGTCTGGCCTCTTCAAAGAAAGCGCCGCTTGGGTCATACACGCCGTGCCCGTCGAAATGCACAATGTCGATTGCAGGTAAACGGCGATCGTCCAAGCGCTTGAGCAAAGCCTCCATCGTGGCAGGCCGCAAAAACTCTACCTCTACTCGGCCATCGCCCTCAGCGGCGATCGCCGACAGCACAGCCTGCGCATCGCTGCGAGGGTCAATAAACCCAGCATTGTCTGGACGGCTGATGATAAACAAAATCCTGACCGTCTCTTTGGGCTGATACTCAGTCAGATTAAAGCTACCGCCTGTGTTGAACTGCCGTCGAATCGAAATGCGAGGGTTACTTGTAAACAGAAAATTGCCATTGGGAACATGCAGCAGCTCCCAGGGCAGCGCCAGAATATCCGGATGGCTGGCCCCAATCGTGAGTACCCGCCCCGGCTGCTTCTGTTGATAAAACTGCGAAAAAGCGGTCTGAGCAGCGAACTGACCCAAGACGGCGTTGAACAACTCGGTGCCCCACTGAGGTAGATTGGCCTCAATCCTAGCGGCCCTATCATCATCGACATCAGCCGTATACTGAGCCGAGTAAACCTCTAAATACCAGCGAATGTCGTTCAGGGCTTGCGCTTTCAGCGGGATAGAAAAGTCCAGCGGCTGCGTGAATCCAGTCCCTGACTGAATAATCACATGGTCAGGATCTGGAAAGACTAGATTTAGCGCTAAGCTCATTCGCCAAACTCCTCACAAAATGCCGTCAGCCCGATATGAATCACCGTCACCCCGACCGCCACTACCAGCGTCTCTAGCAGCACGCCCGAAAAGCCCATCGCCACCAGCACCGGGCCAAAGCTTTTGACCACATCGCCGCTGGCCAGGTCTTTCCACTTTTGCCACTGCGTATTCAGAATGCCGCCTTCTTCACAGGTGTCTTGCTTCGCTGCCTTACGAAACTTCTTCAAGAAGTGAGCCGGCTTTTCCTGAGTAATTCGCTCAATTTCAGCAGCTTGTTTGGCCAAAGGCGCATCGGGTGACTCTAGGCTACGCTGCACTGACAGGCTGCGAGTCGCACTAAGCTGAGCAATTTGGCGATCGATAGCGCCGGCTAATGCCTCAACAGTTTGCGGCGGAAAGGGGGCTGACATAGCAAATCTAGCTAAATTGATGCTTTTAAGCTAGCTAGAGAATTTAGCCCTGGCGACCCGCTGTAATACTTTTTGATTTGGCATTAGCCTGACTTTTCTGCTGCTGCCACATCAAGCTAAAAACTAGAAAGTTCCAAATATGGCCAGGGACCTTTGGTTGCCGCTTGGCTAAAATATCGCGAGGCAGCCTGATATATCTTCTGAAATGTTTGTGAGTTTGCAGGGTACGGCTGAGGCACAAAGCTCAAGGCGTGATTGCCAGGTGGTCGCGTTGGGTTTCGCAGGCTCAACGCCAACCTACATAAACAGGACTCACGCACAGGATCTCTACTACGCCAGATGTAGCGTAGAGGATCCCCCCGTCCCCCTTGATAAGGCGGTGGCCGGAGGCCGGGGGATCAAAAGACGGACATAGAACAGTCCGTTTGCGTAAGTCCTAACACCAATAGGTAAAGGGTATGTCAACTGCGTTAGCGGCTTAGATAGCCAACGTAGCAGTCTCTAAATTCTGACGCTGCTCAGACTGCAAGGTCTCAATCAGGTTCACCGTCGCATCGTGAGCAAGAAATTCATGATGGGCTTGAAAATAGTGTGCCGCTAGCTGCATATCTGCGATCGCATCCTCTCGGTTGCCCAACTGCTGATGCACCAGCCCGCGAATTAGGTAGGCGCGGGCATGATCGGGCGCAGCTGCTAGCACGCGGCTAAAGTCTTGCAGCGCTAAGAGATATTCTTGCAAATGGTGATAGCAGCAGGCGCGGTTGAAATAGGTCTGAGTATTGTCACTATCGAGCGCAATCACCTGGGTAAAGTCGTTGACCGCAGCCTGATAGCGTTTGAGCATTAGTGCCGAAGCGCCGCGATCGCGATAAATCTCTACCACTGAACGCGCTGCTTCCGGTGCCGTATGCTGCAGCGCTAGGTCATAGCTTGCCAGCGCCTGAACATGCTCTCCCATCGCTGCCTGAGCCAGCCCCAAGTTGTAATGAGCGCGATGATCGTCCGGGCGCTGCTGGAGCAGCCGCTGATAGTCTGCGATCGCATGCCCATATTGTCCGATCCGATAGTAGGCCAGTCCCCTGTTCAAGTAGGCTTCGGTGAGCTGAGGGTTGAGCTGCAAACTTTGCGTGCAGTCGCTTACGGCAGCAGAGAATTCGTCTAATTGCAGATAGACAAGACAGCGGTTGCTGTAGGCCACCGCCGCCGCTGGATTAATCTCGATTGCCTGAGAAAAGGCCGCAGCTGCCTGTGCGTAGTCAGTCTGCGCGTAGGCAGCGACACCGGCTTGAATGGCTAGTCGATCGGGCGTTTGAGGGGCTGCGATCGCCGTAGGGCTGACCATGCCAAGCGTCAATAGCAGCAGTACGACTAGCCCAACTAGCTGTTTCCAATCGCACATACGATATCCCCTCATATTAGTTTGCCCGTAATGCACAGCTATAGCCTGCCCCCTGATTACACCTGTTGGGCTAATCAGGAAGAAGCAGGCTAATATTTGTCATTAGCAATGACAAGCAATCTACCAACCGTTCTCAGCTTGGTCTAATACATAAGCGGCCACATTTTCGATTTGCTCAGCCGTCAGCCGACCGCTAAAGGCAGGCATGGCGTTCTTACCATTCTGCACCTGATATTTAATCGCCTCAAGAGACGCCATGTCGTATTTTTCTAAATCGCTTTTTTGTAGAGTCTTAGCAGCATTAACCACGTTTCTCCCACCGGCATGGCAAGCGGCACAGTTAGTCGAGAATACTTGAGCTCCCTGAGCCAGATCAGCGGCCACTGCGGGTGTGGCCCAGAGTAAACTAATAGCAGTGATTAACGCTGCGATCGCGTTAAAAAAGAGTCTCATAGTCAATTAGATTTACGAATGTCTCTGACTCTAAAAAAGTCATCTCAGAAAAGCAAGAGACAGCTCGTCAATATTGACAGGCCGTCAATTTCAAAATGTAACTGGTTTTGTACAATACCTAGCAACTGTCAAACGCTAGGGTGAATTACCTTATGAGAAAAACGATATGGCTAGTCGCTCTGCTGATAGGCAGCAGTCTAGGCCTAGTGCTTCCGGCTGTCGCCGACGAAGGGCACAGCGATGCAATGCCGGTAGAAGCTTCGGAGAACTCATCAGAGGGCTCGATGGATGAGCATCACGCTATGCCAGCAGAGAACTCAGCAGACAATATGTCTGAGATGGAACATCATCACGGCATGTTGGAGATTCCAGATGATCAGCCAGTGCCAACGGTGAGTCTGATGCTCTATCAGAGGTTAGGATCCGTTGG
>JAAHIA010000294.1 GCA_010671975.1 Leptolyngbya sp. SIO4C1
CTCGCGCATGGCCTGGGCGGCGCGGGTGAGCACGGCGGCGCGCTTGCGCGGGTCGGTGTCGCGCCAGGCGGGGAAGGCGGCCTCGGCCTAGTCTGTCGCTAGGACTAGCTCATCCGCTTCTTTCAGCGCCTCTTTCAGCGCTTTGACAATTTTTTTCTTGTCTTTGGGCACGACGTAGAGGGGCTCAAAGTCTGCGCCAGGATTGACGCCAAGCTGTGCCCATTTCTCGCCCTTTACGCTGGCTGGAATGTCGCTAGCCGACTGTGGCAAATCTCGCACGTGCCCCATCGAAGCCTCAACGCGATAGCCTCTGGGCAAGTAGTTACGAATGGTCTTCGCTTTAGTCGGGGACTCAACGATAACAAGAGTGGACATACGTACAGTCGGGGTTCTAAGGGTTAAGCAGCTGGTCAAACAGCCAGTTGAAGGCAAACGTAGGGCCTTTGAGTTGCTTAGACCTCAAGATAGCAAAGTCAAAGCAGCAAGATGGCCCATGGTTCGGGAGCGATGTTGGTCAGGGCTAGCTACTTGAAGCATGCCCAGGTTACTGCAAGTTGACGCACAGGCAGGCACTGTTAGGACGCGGTAGAACTCTCTAGCGAAGAATCGGGCAATGCTAAATGTTCACCATAGCAAAAGCGCTTCAGGAATTTTTTTGGCGCCTATTTATATCGATAGATCGAAATGGCGGAATTCGTCTACCTATGCGAATAAACTTAGTGATTTTTGTAAATCGAGCAGCGACTCAGCCAGCGTTGCTGGCGGTGAACGGTGGACTTCATCTCTAAGGAGAATAGGGAAAAGTGAAAATACAGGTTAAGATTCCAAGTGGACAACGTTATCCAGTAGCCGATGGATTTTGCGAACATTGCTGCTCAGCTAAATGCTGGCAGAATTTTACCGGAAGGAATCATCATTGCCACCCTAATCATTATTTTGGTTGGCGATTTAATCGTAGGCCGAGCGTCCGCTCGCTGGACGCCGTACGCTGCGATCGCAGGGTCGCTCATTGCAGTGGGATCGCTCTACTATCAGTGGGATGCGACCAATCCTGTTGCCTTTTTAGGCGGATTTAACAGCGATGCGCTCAGTATCGTCTTTCGCGGCATCATTGCGCTTTCAGCAGCCGTCACGGTGCCAATGTCCATCCGCTACATTGAGCAGTCGGGCACCTCGCTGGCTGAGTTTTTAGCAATTTTGCTGACCGCTACGCTGGGCGGCATGTTTTTATCCGGCGCGGATGAGCTGGTGATGATTTTTGTCTCGCTAGAGACGCTGAGTATTTCATCTTATTTGCTGACCGGCTACATGAAGCGCGACCCGCGCTCAAACGAAGCCGCGCTGAAGTATCTGCTCATCGGCGCAGCAAGCTCGGCGATCTTTCTCTACGGTATCTCGCTGCTGTATGGGCTTTCGGGTGGGGAAACCCGGCTGAGCGCGATCGCCGCTAGCCTTTTCGCCAGTCAGGTAGAAAATCCCATCGGCTTAGTGATTGCGCTGGTCTTTGTGATTGCCGGTATTGCCTTTAAGATTGCAGCCGTTCCCTTTCACCAGTGGACACCGGACGTCTATGAAGGATCGCCAACGCCAGTGGTGGCCTTTCTATCGGTGGGCTCTAAAGCCGCTGGGTTCGCTTTGGCAATTCGCCTGCTGGTTTCAGTATTTCCGCTGGTATCAGAGCAGTGGCACTTTGTCTTTACCGCGCTGGCAATCCTCAGCATGGTGCTTGGTAACGTCGTGGCACTGGCACAGACCAGCATGAAGCGAATGCTAGCCTACTCTTCGATTGGGCAGGCTGGGTTTATGATGATTGGCCTAATCGTCGGCACGGATGCCGGCTATGCCAGCATGGTTTTCTATCTGCTGGTCTACCTGTTTATGAATTTGGGCGGCTTCACCTGCGTCATCCTGTTCTCGCTGAGAACCGGTACTGACCAGATCAGTGAATATAGCGGCCTCTATCAAAAAGATCCGCTGCTTACCCTGTGCCTCAGCCTGTGCCTGCTATCGCTCGGCGGCATTCCCCCCCTAGCCGGGTTCTTTGGTAAGCTCTACATCTTTTGGGCAGGCTGGCAGGCCAGCGCCTATGGGCTGGTTTTAGTCGGGTTGGTTACCAGCGTCATCTCAATCTACTATTACATCCGAGTCGTCAAGATGATGGTCGTTAAAGAGCCTCAGGAGATGTCTGATGCAGTGCAGAACTATCCACCAGTGCGCTGGGATCTGCCTGGCATGCGACCGCTGCAGGTTAGCTTGATTGTTGCAGTCGTGGCCACCTCGCTGGCTGGCGTTTTGTCTAATCCGCTTTTCACCCTCGCCAACAGCTCCGTTACTCAGACGCCCTTCCTGCAGCAGGCTGCGCTGGTTTCGCCGACAGCCCCAGCAAAGCCGGTCTCTACCCTCAGAGCGGCTAGCTTAGCTCAATAGGGCCTTTGGCAGCGCCTTTTTGCTTTTTGCGATCGCTATGACTGAGCGCTGCTGTAGAGCAGCGCTTCTGTACTGGGGCGAGACTGATTTAGCCGGCGCTTGGCCAGCTTGCCTAGGGGCAAAATCACCCGGCTGAGCGTGCGCTGGTCTTCCAGCGGCTGCAGTACAAATTCGCCCCCCAGCTGCTCCATGAGCGACTGGCAGATTCTAAAATGCAGCCCTGGCGGCTGGCTGAGCGCTGAGTTTGCCAAAACATCGACTACCACAGTGCGGTTGAGCTCCGCTACAATGCGCTCATCAACCGTTCCATTGTCAGTGATAGACAGCTCTAGCCAGCGCCGATCTAGCTGTCGAGCCCAGATGTCAATCCGGCCGCCGCTAGGGGAACGCTCGCAGGCACTAGCAATCAGCTCGAACAAAATAAACTCGATTTTTTGGATGTCTCCGCCTACTGTGAGGTTGCTTTCACAGTGCACCTTGGTCCACAGCTGGTTCGCCTGAACAGCGGGATTGACCCGATCCATCAGGCGATTCAGCAGCGTCACCAGCGGCATCGTCTGATAGGCCTTCTGCAGATCCCAGCGCTCTTGCTCAGCTAGCTGAGTCAGCTTAGATAGAATATCCTGCAGCTGCTGCAGCTGGTTAGACTTGCTAGGCAGACTGGCTGCAGACGTATTTAGCTGCTGCAGCGTATTTTCCATCAGCCGCTTGAGATCGCTAATTTGATGCTGCTTGTACCAGTTCAGCTCAGCCAGCTGCTGTTTCTGAGCGGTCAAATGCTGATTGAGCTGTAAATGCCGCCGGCACCAGGCAAGCTGATTAACCAGGATGGCGAGCATATTCATTTGCTGGTCAGACCAGCGCCGATCGCTGTGGTCAGCGAGAACGATGACGCCGCTGGGTTCGTGCTCGGGTGCCGTTCGCAGGGCCATCAGCAAAATTTGACAGGCATGGGGTCCGTATAGCCACTGTCTAGTGACGTCGGGTAAATCTTCTAGATTGAGCGGCAGCACACCGTCTGTCTGAATTGCCCAGTTGATGATAGCGTCGGACGCGACTGGAATCGGCCGATCGGTTCTAGCAAAAAAATGCTGCTCGCGTACTACGGTGTCTGCAATTTTTGCCTGCGCCTGACCTGGCTCCCACACAACCAGCGATACCAGCGGGGCCTGCAGCAGCTGGCTGATGTGATGGGTTGCTGCTTTCTCTAAAGCCTCAGGTTGGAAGATGCGCTGCAGGTTGCGCAGTCCCCACTGCATAGTTTCATGCAGCTGCTCTTGCTGATTGGCCTGCTGCTGCAGCTGCCACTGGTGCAAAATCAGTCCAATCTGCTGACTCACAGACTTAAGCAGGTCTATTTCGGCCTTGCTCCAGCGGCGGCTAGTCACATCTGCCACTAAGATGATGCCTTCGGGAGAGCGCCCAGGTGAAACGTTACAGGCCATCACCGCGCGCGCGCCCATTTCTAAAAAGCGAGGCCGCCAGGCGACAAGCTTCAAATCGTCTTCTAAATTCTCAATCAGAATAGGCTCAGAGCTGTGCTCTAGCAGCCGCCAATCTAGATCGTGCAGCGGTCGCCAGTCGGAGCGAATCGAAATAGTTCGACCCTGATGTCCCTGGTAGGCAATCTCGAATCCACCTTTCTCAAAATCAGGAACCAGCACCAGCAAATTAGTGGTGCGAGTCTGCTGCATCAGCTGCTCAGCGCAGTCTCTCATCACGGCTTCCCAATCGCTATTACCGTGAATGCTTCTGGTGACGCCTGCTGTGAGCAGCTGGTTTGACCTAATCTCAGCGACGGCCTGCTCCATTTCAGAAGCTGGCATAGAGAGGCTAATCAGCCTTGCAGCCCCTTGTAGATACTGCTTTTCGGGACCGCTCCATACGCGGGCTCGGCTCCCTTCTACTGACAAAAAGCCTTTCAGCTCACCGTGAAATAAGATAGGGGCTGCCATCAGCGACTGTGCCTGGAGATGCGACATCAGTCGACCAATCAGGCTGGTCTTTAGCGAGCTTTCTGCTTCGCCTAAAACCACGAGCTCATCGTTACATAGCGCCTGATAAAACCCTTTGACCTGATCGGCGGCAATGGGGGCAGGCGGGGGCACAGGCTTGAGGTGGCCGCTAGATTTACGGATCTGCTGCAGCTGACGATTGTTGAGACGCTGCCAAAACTGCCGCGCTTTATTCTCAAACCAGTACACGCTGGTTCTAGAGGGGGTGATGAATGCCTGGGTGCCTTTAACGATAAGCTGCAGTCGCTCATCCAGGCTGCTCGCCTGCTCTAGCTGCTCTAGTAGTGAGAGAAACGGCTTAGCTGGCTGCTTAATTCGCTGGCGCTGCTGCTCGATATCGTTTTGATGGCAGAGCTGCCCAATGGCATTGACAACTGTCATTAGGGTCGAGCGCTCTAGAATAGTTGGAGTAATGCCCCACTGCTGCGCGCCCAGCACTAAGATGCCAAAGCAGATATCGCGATACCGAATTGGCCAAATAGCGGCTGCCTGTAGCTCTAGCTTTTCTGCGATCGCGCTCCATTCGCCGGCCCGCGCCTCTTCTTGTAGGCTGGCAACGACAATCGGTCGCTGCTGCACGACCACCTGCTCCATCAGGTCGCCTGGCTGAAGCGCTATCTGCTGCCGCGCAAAATACTCACCTGACGCTATGCTGGCGCCCTTAGTAACAAGCTGATGCTTAAAGCGGCTGTAGGTGCCGACCCAAATCAGCTGATAGTCGTAGTGAGTCTTGATATATTCGATGACGGCGTTAACAGCGACTTCTAGCTCATCTGCTTCCCAAATAGACTGCAGCAGCTGACCTAAGGTAGCTAGATGTTTTTCATACGTCCCCGGTGCTTTGGGTGTGGCCATAGTTAGAACGATATCGGCCTATGCGATCGCTAGCGACTTATAATCTCTGTACTTTAATCAGTTGGACTCGCCAGTGACGTATAAAGCCAGTCCTGTGCGTACAAAATTGACAGTCTCTTGAAGTTGCCAATAATCAAGGAGCTTCCCTTGCAAGATATCTATAAAAACAGCCTGCTCCCTTTGCTTTTTAATCGCCTTGGAGCCGATCCAGAAAAGCTGCAGGGCCAGATGCTGAAGATGCTCGCATGGGCAGCCGTTAACCCAGAGAATACCTATCTGGCTCAGCCAGCCAGACGGTTTGCACAAGCATGGTTTAACAATGCCTGTAGTGTATCATCGCCTCGCTTAGGGCAAACACTCTGGGGGCTTACCTTTGCGAATCCGGTTGGGCTAGCCGCCGGCTTTGACAAAGATGGCATCGCGGTTCAAGCTTGGCCGCTGCTGGGGTTTGGGTTTGCCGAGCTAGGGACAGTAACCTGCTACGAGCAGCCTGGCAATCCCGGCCCGCGCTTGTTTCGCCTACCGGCTGACGCTGCTGCCCTAAATCGCATGGGGTTCAATAATCAGGGCTCAGCTAAGCTGGCTGAGCGGCTGCAGCAGCAGCTACAAGATGATGCCTACCCGATCCCGCTAGGAATTAACATCGGCAAATCGAAAGTTACCCCGCTAGAAGCAGCCGCGCAGGACTATCAGCAGAGTTTTGAGCGACTGATTGACTGGGGCCAATATTTTGTGGTGAACGTCTCTTCACCGAATACGCCCGGGCTGCGATCGCTCCAGTCTAAGACCCAGCTCGCGCCTATTTTGGCAGCTCTGCAGGCAGTCAATCAGACCAGAAATCAGGCCCGCAAGCCGCTGCTGGTAAAAATTTCGCCTGATTTAGCCTGGGAAGACATTGACGATATTTTGGACCTAGTTCAGCAGTATGAGCTAGCCGGCATCATTGCAACCAACACGACTATTGCCCGTGATCGGCTGACCACAC
>JAAHIA010000295.1 GCA_010671975.1 Leptolyngbya sp. SIO4C1
TCTTCGATGCGTAGCCGAACTCCGGTTGGAATCCCATCTTCGTTATAAAACGCACCCAGTGATTGCCCGCCAATCGTGCTAGGAAGCGCATTTTGACCCAGCAGCGAAATGTAATCAAACAGATTGGCATTGCTGTTGAGAACAAATTCGATACCGCCGTCAGGAATTTCGCCCTCTGCTTGGATCGTAAAGTTAACAGCAGATAACTCACCCAGTGCAACATGCTCTACCACTGCGTTGGTGAGATTACCTTCACTGTCTATCGTCGCCGGGATGGCATTCAAAGAGAGTGTAGGCGGGCTGGTCACGTTAGGATTACTGACTGGCGCGCTGGGTGTTCCCGTTTTACGAGGGTTATCTTCTGTCAGCAGATTGATCTCAATACCGTAATTTCCAAAGGTAGTCCGATTGCCATTGCCAGAGCCAGGGACAAACGGCTTATAAAATGGAGCAGCACCGTCAAAGAAGTTCTGTGCGTTATTTTGGGCACCAATCGCGATGTAATATTCGCCATCCTCAGAGGCCGTAAATTCTCGATAGCTGTCAGTCTCATTCTCATCAAAAGGACCAATACCCCCAAATAGCTTGTCTGGGGCAGCAGGCGTCACAAATCCCGAAATAGTATAATCTTGAAGCAGATTTCCTTCAGCATCGTATATCTGTGATTGGAGCGCAATCCCATTGTCGAATCCACTGGGATTTCCCTCATTGTCGAAGGTCTCAATGGTAATGGTTTCGCCTGCACTCAACGCAACCTTATAAACATCGACATCCTCGCTGTAGTCGATATAGGTGTAGGTGCCGTCTTCGTTGAGGTAGCGGTTGCCGATATCGAAGTAGATAGAATCGCTACCCGAGAAAGCAGGATTCTCAGCGGTGATTTGAGTATCGGTGGCTAGAGGAATGATGTTGTTCGGCTCAGTGATGTTGCCTTGAGGAATATCGCCTCGTGAATCGACTAATTCAAAGCTGCCACCGCTGTAATCTTCAACAATCTCGTAGCCCTCTCCCGCCGCTAAGCTAAAGGTCGCCGTTTCCCCTGCTTCCATTTCGCCATCATCGGCAATCGGTAGATTAACTAGGGTGGTGTACTCTGTCATCCGCAGGTCAAACCCGCCATCGCGCACGGCCACAATCTCACCGCCCTCGACAGAGATGCCTGCTAGCTCAAACTCGCTCAGGTTCGGCGCATCAACCGAGACGACCAAGCCGCCTTCAGGAATGATGCCGTCGGTGGCGAGAAAGGCATGGGCGCTGACCGTCCCCTCATCCTCAATCAGGTAGTCTGGCCCCGTAAACAAACTCACCTGAATCGCATTCGAGGCAGGCGGAGCCGGTGGCTCTGGCGGCTCCGGCGTGGTCGGCGGCTCCGGCGTCGGCGGCTCCGGCGTATCCATCAGCTGGCTCGCCTCATCCGCAAAGATCACCGTGCTGCTCGCCGCATTCGGGTCAACGGTGTAGTCGCCGACCCCAGTGATGCTGCCCTGGTCTTCTGCAGCAATTTGGTCCGCCGTGAGCAGGGAAAATACAGCGTCCACCCTGCCATCAAAGGTCTCAGGCAAAACGGTATCAGGCTCAGCATTATCGAAAATAGTCAGCGTCACCGTGGCAAAGGTCGAGCCTTCGGTAATCTCAACCGCCAGTCCCGAGTTATCTAGGTTGGTCTGGGTGGCCAACAGGTTGAGATTTTCGACTTGCGGGTTGGCAATGGCAGCGGGCAGGTCAAGACGGTTCAGTATTTGCTCTATTTCGCTGTCGATATAGACCTTCAGCCCACCCGTAGGGGCAGGCTGGTCTAGGTCAAAACGAACCGTTAGGGCCGTGCCCTGATCCTCGACCAGCGCGTTTAGGTCACCGTCGAAATTTGTCGAGGTAGAAAGAGAAACTTGCACCATGTCTTGGGGGGCTCCGTTATGGATTAATCAAACTGTGAAAAGCTAAAAAGCAAACGGGCACGATCTGCCTGCGGACACTAAAAAGGTGGAGCAGGCAAACCCGCTCCACTAGTCGGCATAGTCTAAACCAGCGCTAGTGCCTGGCTAGGATTCGAGACATCTGGCACAACTTCAAAGCTGCTCTCACCCAGCGCCGATGCCTGAACGTTGTTCAGCACGGCCAGTGTCTCGCCCGTGGAGGTAACACCCAGCAGAGTATTGTTACCGTCCTGGGTCAGCGTTAGGTCAGCAAACATCAGCTCACCCTCGACCAGACCGATGCGGTCGATGCCCACCTCAAAATCGAGGATGGTGTCGGTGCCGTCGCCGTTGCCAAAAACAAACAGGTCGCTGCCGCTGCCGTCGGAGAAGTTATCGCCGACGAGGATATCGTCGCCAGTAACACCCATGAGGATGTCGTCGCCGTCATCCCCCCAGATCAGGTCATCACCTGCGTCGCCGCTGAGGATGTCGTTGCCGGCCTTGCCGCCGATGCGGTCGTTGTCGTCACCGCCAAAGATGATGTCGTTGCCGCCGGGTTCGCCATCCTGGGTCGTGCGGGCGTTGCGATCGCCCCGTAAGATGTCGTCACCGTCACCCCCCAGGAGAATATCGTCAGCTAGCCCCCCTGCAACCACATCATCACCGCCTTGACTGGTCACGCTGTTGGCAGCATCGTTCCCCACCAGGGTTTCGCTTGCGTCTGTGCCGACGACTTCAAAGTCGTTGAGGGTCAGCGTCACGCTGCTAGCGGCAGAGGCGGGCTCGTATACTTCACCGTTGACCAGATCAAACGTAACGGTCTCTGGCCCTTCAGTGGGTCCGTCGTCGAAGACCGACAGGGTGATACTGGCGTTCGGCTCTATTAGGGTCACCAGAAATGCGCCGCCGCGACTGTCGCCCACCTCTGGGATGCCAGAGATGCCCGTAGTCGTAAAGGCGGGGGTACCGTCTTCGTTAAAGAGACTGAACTCGCCCAGTACACCATCCTGGTTCCCGTCCACCAGCACACTCAGACCGCCGTCCGGGATATCGCCATCGACGCTAAAATTAACGGTGAATTCTTCCCCTTCTGTCAGCTCAGTTGAGCTAGTAGAGAGGCTAACCATCGGGCCAATGCCCGGGCCGCCGTTATCATCCGTAAGGGTGAGCGTGTCTGACCCATTTTGCGAGTCAACCAGGTAGGCTGAGCCCAAAACGCCTGTGTCATCTGGGACAATCTTAAAGGTAAAGGTGCGGTCGGCTTCCTCGATAATATCGTTGGCAATCGTGCGCGTTAAAATCCCTTCCCGCTCCAGTAGCCTGAGCCCAACAGCGCCCAGCTCTGGAAAGAAGCCGAGGGATTCCATCCCGATTAGGTCTTGTGGGAAACTGCCATCGAGCTGGTCGAGGATTTCAATCAGGTCGTTTCCTTCACCGCCAAAGAGAATCGGCAGCCCCTCGGGCGGAATCTCGCGGTCAACCACGAAGCGAAACTGCGTGGTTAGCGGCGCGTCTTCTTCAGAGACCGCAGCGGGCTCGATGAACAGGCTCACGACCGGGGTCGGGTTACCCAACAGTGGCACAATGTCTGCATCAATGCGGGTATCACCGATATCGGTACCCTCAAAGCCGTCTAGGCTGAGCAGGCTGGCTAGCTCCGGCGCTAGCAGCAGGTCGGCGTCAGCAACGGTCAGCTCGTCGTTTTGTACCAGCAGACGACCGGGATTGCTGATGTCGAACAGAATATCGATGCCCAAACTGTCTTCCAGCGTGTCGGCCACAAAGAAGCCACTGTTGGTCTCGCTGACGCGCCCGGCATCAAACCCGATGGCGAAATTACCAATCGTCAGGTTCACATCACCGCCGACCGCGAAGGTAATATCGCCCGTGTGGCTAATCACGCCGCCATCAGGCATAAACGGAACGGACTCGAAGGTAAAGCCGTCCTGGATGGCGAAGCCAAGCTGGAACTGATTGGAGAAGGGGTCGGCGGTGGGCGTCGCATTTTGAATGGTCAGCCCCGCAGTTTCGAACAGGGTGAAATTGAGAAACAGGCTAGTCGCACCCGAAACAATCTGAAATTCGCCGTCATCATTGGGCGGCGGCGATACGATAATGGGGCTGCCCACCTCGTCTAACGTATCTTGAATCTCGTCGAGATAGGTCTCGCCCACTTTTCCGGTTTCGATAAGCTCAGCCGTGGTCCGCGTCAGAAAGGCAATGTCTTCGTGGGTGCTGTAGCCGATGGGCGGATAGCCAAACTCGTCGGACCAGTCGTCAAAGTGGATCAGAGAAGGAGAGGTCTCTTTGGACTTGCTCCACAGGTTGAGTCCGGTGAAACCCTCGCCGACGGCAGTTTTCTCGCCGACGTTGATGCCTTCTGGGCCATCAAAGAGGCCATCGGTCAGAAGCTGCCGCGTGTTGGTGTCGAAGGCAAAGTTAAACTCGGGAAAAGTCAGGTGATTGTCTTCGTAGGTCCGCAGCAGAGCACCGTCAGGGCCAAAGAAGGAGATATCAAAAGACTCTAGATTCTCTTCGCGGACGATACCGTCTAGAGGTATGAGGCTAGCGTCGTAGCTAAACTCGCCCTCAACGCTAAATTCGGCAATCTGACCGGTCCAGTCAAACTCGTAGGTGACAACGTCAGGCGTAGGCGGCTGGATCGTGCGGCGGTAGGTGGGCAGCAGGTCGCTGACCAGATTGGTGTTAGAGCGACCATTCAGCAGCTCGACGTAGGTAATCTCTTCGAGCGGAGAATACCAGATGTTAGAGCGGAAACCCAGGGTCTGACCGCGATGCACGTACCAGAAGCGGTTGCGCGATTCGAGCGTGCCGATGCCCAAGCCGTAGGTGTCGTAGTTGGGCGAGTTGACTGGGATGGTCTCTAGCATCTCCTCCAGGGTCTCCGGCTGGAGCAGCGCGCCTTCCACCAGCAGCCCGTCGAAGAAATCGGCCAGGTCTTCGGTATTAGAGATGATAGACCCGGCTGAGCCGGTCCAAGATAGGTTGGTAATGCTAAGGTTGTCAAGCGCGCCGTCGTTGTTAAAGTCCCAGTAGCTGTTGATATAGCCGCCGGGGACATCCTCTTCGCCGAAGACAAAGGTGTTGTCGAGATTGAGCGGATCAAGGATGCGATCGCGAATTTCTGCCCCGTAGCTGTTGCCGGTGACCGCCCCGATCACCTGACCGGCCAGAATGTAGTTGGTGTTGGAATAGCGCCAGTCTTCCCCTGGCTCGAAAAAAGGCTCTGCTCCGTCGATAAAACCTACCAGCTGCTCGGGCGTCCAGTCTTGCAAAAACAGCGTGGGGTTGCTGGTGGCTTGGACGGCGAGAATATCTAGGTAGTCGGCAACGCCGCTGGTGTGGTTGAGAATCTGCTCGATGGTAATTTCGTTAGCGTTGGGAACCAGATTGGTGACTTCAGCAGGTAGCCACTGGGTCAGGGTATCTTCTAGAGTAAGCTGACCCTCTTCGACAAGCTGCAAAAGGGTTGTGGCCACAAAGGTTTTAGTGATGCTACCCGCTTCGAACCGGTCGTCTGGCTGCAGAGGAACCTGATTTTCTAGATCAGAAAACCCAGCAGCACCGAACCATTCTCCTTCATTCGTGAGAATGGCGACGGCGGCACCCGGGACTTCGGGCGGGAGGTTAGAGTCGAGAGCGGTATCGAGAGCGGCAATGACGCGATCGGGTAATGACATGGGGGGATTTTCCTGCGAATCAACAACGGTCAGCAGGCTAGAATTGGCCTGAGGATCAACACTGTAATCTGCACCCGGCTGCAGGGCGAAGGTGACCATTTCTTCGCCTTCAACCTCTCCATCGTTGGCAATCGGCAGGCGAATCTGTGCCGCTTGTTCTGTAAGCGTGACATCAAATTCGCTGTAGCCGCTAGTATTGCCAATCTCAACGATCGGGCCGCTGCTGAAGGCTGGGATGGTATCGCTGACCAGCGCCTCTTCGGTGCGTCCGTTCAATAGTTCAATGTAGGTAAAGTCATCTTCTGGGGCGTACCACAGGTTGGCGTTAAAGCCGAGGCTACCGCCTCGGTGCCCCACGACTCTTCCCAATTCGGGGGTTTCGAAGCTCATCAGACCCAGCCCATACTCGTAGCCGCGACCGGTATCGACCAGGGTAAACATTTCGGCTCGGGCCGCGTCAGAGAGAAAATCACCCGCGTACAGCGCCCGGGCATAGCGAGTCAAATCATCAGTGGTTGAAACCATTGCCCCTGCCGCCCAAGACCAGGACAGATTGACAATGGAAACGTCATCAAGGGTACCGTTTCCGTCAAAATCGAGATAGCCGCTAATGTAGCCGCTGGGAATGGTA
>JAAHIA010000296.1 GCA_010671975.1 Leptolyngbya sp. SIO4C1
TAAATATCTCAACCCGACTGCGCGGCGGTAGCTTTGGCGCAGCGTGCGATCGCGCTTATGTTTCACGAAGTCATGTACAGAAATTGCCTTGCTAGTGAGCAATAACTGTCAATTACGAACGTTAGCTATGAAAATTCAATCGCCGCAGATTGCCCTGCAGCATGAAACCGCTCAGCTCAGTGCGTTAATTACAACAGAAGACGGCTGCGATCGCCTTTGGTATGCCGTCGATCGCGCCTATGGCGATTTTTTAACGGTAGAGCGACTAGATGCCTTTTTGGTTGGCATGCTGCTGCTGGCGATGCAGCGGGGTGAGAATATCTATGTCGAGGGTCCGATCTCTGAAAAGCTATTCTACAACCTGACGCAGTCGCTGATCAAAATCTTGACGCTGCTGCTGCCTTCGCTGCGTCCAATTAAGATTATTCCAGAAGCGCTGGTTAATGATCCCTGCGAAACAGCAGGCGGTGTCGCTACCGGCTTTTCCGGCGGCATTGATTCTTTCTCAGTGCTAGCCGACCACTTTTGGGGAGATGTTTCTGATAGCTATCGCGTCACGCATCTGATCTTCAACAATGTTGGCTCTCACGGTCATGGGGGCCGGCCGCTGTTTCATCAGCGCTATGAGCGGCTGTGGCAGTTCGCCCAAGACTATGAGCTGCCCTTCGTTAAAATTGACTCCAATCTGGACAATTGGCTCCGTGATCTAGAGTTTAGAACCACCCACACAACCCGCAACGCGTCTGCGGTGCTAGCGCTGCAAAAGCTGTTTGGCAAATATCTCTATGCCTCTGCTCATAAGTATCAAAACTGCTTTATTGGTGAAGCTAAAGATGGCTCTGTGATTGATCCAACCGCGCTTCATCTGCTCTCAACCGAAACTATAGACTGTATTTCCACCGGTTGCCAGTATTCTCGCGTAGAAAAAACTATTCAGGTAGCAGATCTTGCACCCTCCTATCGCTATCTAGATGTCTGTGTTCACGCGATTGATAAGGCCGAGAACTGCTCAACCTGCTGGAAATGTGCTCGCACGCTGCTAACGCTTGAAATTTTAGGTAAGCAGACGCTCTATCAGCACGTGTTTGACCTGGAGAAATTTAGCACCATTCGAGCCAACTACATTGCCTCGTTAGATCATAACCCGGAACCGCTAGAACAAGAAGTGATTGATCTCGCCGTGCAGTGCGGCTATTCGCTCTCTCCAATAGACAGCAGAAATTTCTTACAGCCTTATTAAAGTTTCTATGCAGAACTTTCATTGATGAAAATTTTATCTAGCCAGTAAAAATATAAATTCTCTCGCAGCATTGTCCTTTTTAATTACTAGAGATTTCCCGGATTGGGCATTATTAATCTATCTGTGGATAGAAAATAGGTCACTATTAAACCGGGGAGAGTCTATTGCCT
Source organism: Leptolyngbya sp. SIO4C1 (assembly GCA_010671975.1). Lineage (GTDB taxonomy): Bacteria > Cyanobacteriota > Cyanobacteriia > Phormidesmidales > Phormidesmidaceae > SIO4C1. Next base: position 1,411 of record JAAHIA010000296.1, read on the forward strand.
ATGTTGGCTCCTGGTCAGTCGGCTATTGCTCAACGCCTTGAGCCGCCTTTAAGCTTTGAGAAAAAAGATGATAGCGTGCTCAGTCAGCTTGCTATCAGCGATTCGCCAGAAATTTTATGCTGCATTACGCTTTACAATGAATCGGGCTCAGCGCTGCTAGATTCTTTAGCGGGCATTCAGCGAAATATCAACTATTTGATCAGCATTGGTCGAATAGATTTAGCTAATAAAATTACGCTCTGTCTAATTTTTGACGGCAGAGATTGTATGTCAAAATCTGCTATTCAACTGCTGGAAAATCTCAATCTTTATCCAACTAAGCCAGTTTCACCTAAGAGCCATTTACATATTTTTGAGAGTCAGCTTAGCCCGAAGCTACTTCAGCAGGAGATAGCCTTGCAACAGTCTGAAGCCGTGGCTGAAGCAGTTGAGTCTAGATCAGCGCCGGCTGAGACAGCAGCGTCAGTGCTACCGCGCGTATTGCTGTGTATCAAAGAGAACAACGCTGGTAAGCTAGACTCTCACCACTTGTTTTTTGCGCAGCTCAGTCCGGTGCTGCAGCCTAACTACTGTGTTCAGATGGATGTAGGCAGCATTCCCGAAGCTCCAAGCTTTTATCGGTTGTGGCAATTTCTAGAGTCTCATGCAGACGCTGGTGGGGCTATCGGTAGCTTGATTGTGCCAATGCCGGAACGGTCTTGGCACGTAGTTTCACTCTGGCAGTTTGGTAACTTCTGGTTGGATGCACTGTTGTTTCGTCCGGCTGAGTCGTTCTCGGGCTATCTCAGCGTGCTGTCAGGACAGCTCACTATGATCCGCTGGCGATCGCTGGTAGGTAGCGAGACGGGGCTGCCTCAGACTCAATCACCACTAACGCAGTATTTTCGCGGACTGGGACCGCTGAATGCGTTCGAAGCCAACATGTTTTTGGCAGAAGATCGGGTGCTAGGCTTTGGCGTAGCGACGGGCAAGATGCCTGGCTGGCGGCTGGCCTACCTGCCTTCGGTCGTGACGATGACCGACGTCTGTGTGTCGCTGGCCGAGCTGCTGCGGCAGCGCCGCCGCTGGATCAATAGCGCCTTTGCCTGTCGACTGTGGGTATTTGCGAAAATGCCTGGCTGCTTGTTTGACTGCGACGTTGCGATCGCACAAAAGCTCGGTCTGCTCACCGCCGCGCCGCTGTATTTATTAAAAACCATCACCGAATGGTTCTATCCAGCCATTTCGCTGACAATCTGCTGGCTAATCTATAGCCTCTGCGCGACTCGGCTGGCTGCAGCACAGCTGCCGGTGTGGCCGCTGCAGGGGCTGTTCGTCAGCAGTCTCATGCTTTTGAGCGTACAGCTCTTACTGTGCCTGAGCGATCGACTATCTGAGCGATTTTGGCTAGCCAATATGGCCTATGGGGCTATAGGGCTCAGTGCCGTGATTGGCATTTTGGTGATGACTGGCTGCTATTGGCTGTTAGCTGCGATCGCAGGAACACTCGCCTTAATCGCAGGGCTGCTAGCGGTCCATTCACCGCAGCGAATTCGGGCTGCTGCCTACATTCCTGCATATTTTTTGATTGACGCGGCGATGACGCTGCTGATGAGAACCTATGCTTTTTGGCGGGTGAGCGACTGTAGCTGGGGCACCAAAGGGCTGAATGAGGGGACCCCGCGCCGCCAGTATCAGTGCTATTTTGTCTCGCTTTGGCTGATCTCAAATTTGCTGCTGGGGGTGACGATCTTCAAAGCACACTGGTTTAGCGCGGCTGTTGTTTTCGCTGGTCTAGACTTAGCCTTTGGCCTGCTGGGCGGGACGCTCAGCGCGCTGCAAACGCTCTATCAAAGATTGTTTAGAAGAATTAGCTATGAATAACGCTCTCCCTATTATCGAGCATGCGGCTGATGCTGCCAGCGCTGATACCGCGACGCAGTCTGGTGACGCGCCGATTGCCGCCGCTCGGGTCTGCTTTTTGCTAAGTATCCTGCCTAGAAGTGGCACCAACTACGTCTACAATTTGCTAGCTAAGCATCCGCACTGTCTGACGCCAGGACCCATCTGGGAAGATTCATTTGTACGACATTCGGATTTGCTAATGCAGTATGTTCAGGCCGTGACCCGTCGATGGACACCAGACTGGCAAACGCGCGAGAAAGTTGGCCCACCCGAGACACTGCTGCCCTACTTTGGCGAGGCGATCAAGCAAATTTTACAGCTTCAGGTGACTCAGAACGCCGAGATTCAAGCCGAGCTGCGTCAGCAGTCAGCGGCTCAACGGCGGGCGAATGTATTAATTACCAAAACGCCGCATACCGAATCGATTGAAAACTTTTTTGAGCTGTTGCCAACCGATCACCTGTTGGTAATTGTTAGAGACGGCCGGGCAGTGATTGAGTCAGGTATGCGCTCATTTGGCTGGAACTACGAAAAATCGACTCGACGCTGGGCTCAGAATGCAGCAGCTCTGCTGAATTTGCAGCGTACCTGTGCTGGCTCTGACAAGAAGCTGCTGATCGTCAAGTATGAAGACTTTCTCACCGATCAAACCGCAATGCTGCGCAAAGTCTTTGACTTTCTCAATTTAGATGCAACGTGGTACGACTATGACGAGGTGAGGAACTTTCGGGTGATTGGTTCTTCGGATACGAAGCAAGACGGTGAGGTTCACTGGGAAGCCGTTGACCGTTATGACTCGTTTGACCCGCTCAACCGCTTTGGCCACTGGACCCTAGAGCAGCACCGTCTGTTTAATCGGCTAGCCGGGCGCTATTTGACTGAGCTGGGCTATGCGCTAGTTGAGACAGGCGAAGATTAGACGCGGGTGGTTTACAGCTTTTCACTGAGATCATAGGGCAGATGGGCAGTGCGTAGCTCAGCCGCGCGGCGAACTTGGGCTGCGATCGCACGGTTCTCTTGATCGACTCGCTGCTGCTGCTGGTCGATCTGCGCCTGTCGCTCGGCTAGCGGCAGCGACTGCCACACTCGATAGGCCGGCCAAACTGCGGTGCTGAGATACTGCTGCCAGTCAGCTGCGATCGCGCTGAAGGCCTGCGCCTGCCGCTGACCGCTGGCTATGAGCTGCTGTCGCCAGCTGGGCCGATCTCTGAGCTGCTGGAGCGCTGCTAGCACGTCTGTGACTGAGCGCGCTTCGAGGTAAGCGGGCGGCGACTGCTGCAGCGGCTGGCAGGCGCTTTCTGGACCTAGGATAGCGGGCACACCGGCGAGCCAGGCATCGCAGAGCTTCTGCGCCGACTGGTGCATAAACTGACGGGTTTTACGCAGCCGCTCAGGGTTAAAGCTGCGCACGGCCACTACCGCATCGATGTCCTGATAGTCGTAGGGGTCGTGCAGCCGCGCCTGCCATCGCAGCCCCAGCGCTTCGATCTGCTGGCGAAAGCGGTACTGCTTTAGCTCGTCGGCCAGGTCGTTTAAATGGCCGACGTAGGCCACGGTTTCAAAGCGGTCGCCGCGCTGCGAACAGCGCGATCGCACCGGCGTGGGCCAAGCACCGATATAGTGGCTATTAGGCTGCTGCTGCGCCCAAAGCGGGTTGGGTAACACCTGCTGCTGCGCGTAGGCTAGCAGCGGTCGGTCGGACTGCAGGCAAACCCAGAACAGGTCGGGATGGGGTGACAGATAGCCGCCGGGATGCAGACAGTCTCGATGAGCGATGACGATACCGGCAGCCGGCAGCTGGTTCACCAGTTCGCAAGCAACGCCGCGCTGACGCAGGTGAACGTAGGTCTGCGTAATCCAGCGAAAGATATCGTCGGCGCAGCCAGGATGATAGCCATCAAGACGTTCAGGCACGGTCTGCGGCCAGCGATCGCGCGGCAGAAAAAAGTAAACAGGCTGAGGGCTCATACAGCGAGAGATAGGCTGGGTGATGAAAGGCGGGCGTCTTGGCGGAACTGGGCAAGCTGCGCTTCCAGCCGCTCGGTCAGAGTTTCCACAGTGCGATCGCAAGCTAGGCTAGGTGCGGTCTGCCGCGCGATCGCGCGAAGCTGCTGTGCCAGCCGATCGCGGCTGTGCGGCCAGTCAGTTTCGCCAAACGGCGTCAGTGCCTGCGGTGCATAGTTCAGTCCGAGCGAGCGGCACCAGTCAATCCACTTAAAGCGAAAAATATCAGGATGGCTGTGTACCGCAATCCAAGGTACGCGCAGCGCTTCGGCTGCGATCGCACCGTGCATTGCCTCGGCAATCAGCAGCTCGGTTTGACTCAGCTCGGTCAAAAGCTGCTCAATCGGGCGGCGCGGATCAAGATAGTGAATCTCAGCGCGATCGCAGATCTCAGCCCACTGCTCGCCCTGCCGAATCGCCTGCTCTACATGCGGCATATAGCTGTAGGCGTACTGTTTGGTCGCCGCTGGCCGATAGACTCGCCGCAGCAAAAGCGCCCCGTCTGCGATCGCCAGGCGGTCGGGCAGCCCTAGCTGCTGCGCCGTCAGCGGTCCGCGTACGCAGTAAACCGACCAGTTGCTATCCAATGCCGGGATAGTGCCGCGTCCGTAGCCGAGCCCGGAGCTGAAGACCACAAAGCGGCGCGCGTTCGGCAGCCGGTAGGGCAAACAGCCGTTGAGAATCGTGCCAATGCCAATGAAGGCGGTGGTTTCATCTTCGTCTAAAACATTGCCAATCAGCTGCTGCCAGAGCCAAGGATTGAGCGAATCACCAAAATTTTCAATGCCGTCGTTGCGCTTAAAGTAGAAGAGTCTCATTGGCCTGCTCAGAAAGATACTGTCGCGCCTGTCGCTCAAACATTTCGGCGTAGGCCCCGTTGAGCCGCATCAGCTCGGTATGGCTGCCGCTTTCAATCAGCTCGCCTTTGA
>JAAHIA010000297.1 GCA_010671975.1 Leptolyngbya sp. SIO4C1
TCTTCGGCCCGGCTCAGCCCACAGGAGAGCTAGCACTTTAACTCTACATAAATCCCAACAACGAAGCGATAACCCATCTTTTTTATTTTTTCTGGTTACAGAAAAAATAAAACCACCCACCGGCATAGTGCAATATCTCACTCGCCAAGCCAACCATTTTTTATCCTGTCGGGTCCAGGGCGGCGGAACGCCCTGGCCAAGGGGAAACCCCAGTTCGCAATTTAGGATCACTCAGATACTTCCTCTAAAAGGGCTCTCGGAGGAGCCCTGAGCAGCCTCTTTCGCTAAGACCTGAGGCTGAGCAAAATCCACAGCCCGCAATCATCCGTTTAGTCCGCAAGGCGTTAGCTAATCGAATTAAAAATAGCACTCACAAGCTAGGCGCAGCAAGGCTTTAGCGAGCCTGCCGGCTTTTCAGTCACGGTTGCGTCCGGCGCAGTATCCCCCACTTTCACCACAAAAATCTCCCAGCGATTACCGTCCGGGTCACTCACCCACACCTTATCTTGCAAAGCATAGCAACAGTCAGTATCGCGCTCAATCAGCGTCTCCAATCCGGCGGCCTGCAGGCGCGCGATCGCGGCCTCCACCGCCGCCGTGCTCTCCACTTGAATGCCTAGATGAGAAAGCGCCCCCTGCGGTGCGATTGCATCGCTGACGTTCAGCGTCAGATTCAGTCCTGGATTCTCTAAATCAAACTTGGCATAGCCAGGCTTGTGCTTGACGGGGGCGATCTCAAACAAGGCTCGATAGAAAGCAATCGCTGGATCAAGCTGGCTGACTCGCAGCGCTACGTGAGTTTTAACGGTAGGCATGACTTTTCTCCTTTTATATTTTTATAAACATCGAAATAAAGGCTAAAAACTTAACGGCAGCAGCCGTCCGATTCAGCATCGAGGCGCAGTTCGTCAGTCGCAATCACCTGATTGCGCGTACAGCATTCTTCAAAGAGAAAATCGATCAGCTGCTTCAGTGCTTCTGAGCGAACGCTGTACCAGATCCACTGGCGATCTTTCTGGGCCACGACAACACCTGCCTGGCGCAGCTTGTCTAGATGATGAGATAGCGTTGGGGCAGCGATCTCTAGCGCGGCCTGAATCTCGCCGGCAGGCAGCCCTTGAGGATGCGCCGAGAGCAGCAGTCGCACAATTTTAAGTCGAGAGGACTGGCCCAGAGCTGCAAAGACGGCTGCCATCGCCTCAGCGTGATCGGTCTGTGACTTTATTTCCATATTTCCATAATTACTGAAATACGACCGATTGTTTAACCAGCGACAGCTTTCGTTACAAAATGCGCTCAGGCCGCGTGGCCCGCTTGCGGATTCGGCAGCTTCAGCGTAATTAGCTCTGCCAGCAGCACAAACAGCGTCGATACCCACAGACAGCCCACCAGCCCATAAAACTGAAAGACTAGGCCCGAGAGTACCGTCCCGGCCAGCCGGCCGCCGGCGTTTGCCATGTAGTAAAAGCCCACGTTGAGCGCCACCTTGTCATCCTCGGTGTAGGCCAGCACCAGATAAGAATGCACCGCCGAGTTAAAGGCAAAGACAATGCCAAACACCATCAGCCCCACCACGATGGTCTGCCCAGCCGGGCGATTAAGCTGGAGGGCAATTGCGATCGCGGCTGGAATCGCAATCAAAAAGCCCGTCCAAAAGCGGATGGTGCTGGCCTGCGGCGGTCGGCCTGAACCCAGCCGTCGCAGTAAAGTGGGCGCGAGTGACTGCACGATGCCGTAGCCAATTACCCACAGCGCCAAAAAGCCGCCCACCTGCTCAAAGGACCAGCCCAGCCCGCTGTAGAGAAACACCGGCAGCCCTACCACAAACCAAACGTCTCTTGCCCCAAACAAAAAGAATCTTGCCCCCGAGAGCAAGTTGATTTCTGGCGTCTTGGAGAACAGCTGCTGAAACTTTACCTTTTGCTTAATCTTGCCCATCCCGGCAGGCAGCCAGCGACTCGACAGCAGCACCAGCAGCAGCCCACTGGCCATAATCAGTAGCGCGCTCACATAGCCAAAGGCCGCTAGCAGCACGCTGCCAACAAAAAAGCCGACGCCCTTCAGTGCATTCTTCGAGCCCGTGAGAATCGCTACCCATTTGAACAGGGATGCCTGCGCATTCTGCGGGATCACCAGCCGTATGGCGCTCTTAGAGCTCATCTTCGTGAGATCTTTGGCAATGCCTGAAACGGCCTGCGCCACCATCACATAGGGCACCGCCAGCGCAACTGGCCAGGCTGCACTCACCGGCGTCAGCAGCAGCAGCGCCCCAATCTGCAGCGCAATGCCGCCATAGAGCGTCAGCTTCACACCGAACTGCGAGCCAATCCAGCCGCCAAACAGATTGGTGACAATGCCAAAGATCTCATAGAACAGAAACAGCATCGCCACCTCAAGCGGCGTGTAGCCCAGCGTGTGAAAATACAGCAGCACCAGCATCCGCAGCGCCCCGTCGGTGATCGTAAAGCCCCAGTAGGCAGCTGTGACCAGCGCGTAGTTGCGAATGCCAGCTGGGTCAAAGACAGGTGCAGTGCTCATAGTGCGATCGCCACCTTGCGCGCCAGCTCAGCCATCCGATTTGAATAGCCCCACTCGTTGTCATACCAGGCCAGTACCTTCACCTGCGTCTCGTCGACTACCGTTGTCGAGAGCGCATCGACGATGGCAGAGCGCGGATCGTCTTTGTAGTCAATCGAGACCAGCGGCCGTTCTTCATAGCCGAGAATGCCCTGCAAATGGCTCTCAGCCGCCGTCCTAAACAGTGCATTCACGGCCTCTACCGTCGTGGGCTGCTCCACTTCAAACACGCAGTCGGTCAGCGATGCATTTAGCAGCGGCACCCGCACCGCCAGCCCGTTTAGCTTGCCGTTCAGCTCGGGGTAAATCAGGCCGATAGCGGTGGCTGAGCCGGTAGTGGTGGGCACCAGCGACAGGCTGTTGGCCCGGGCGCGGCGCAAGTCTTTGTGGGGTGCATCCACGATGGTTTGGGTGTTGGTGATGTCGTGAATGGTGGTAATGACGCCGTGGCGAATGCCCAGCCCCTCGTGGATTACTTTTACTACCGGCGCCAGGCAGTTAGTCGTACAGGAGGCCGCCGTCAGCAGGTGATGCGTCTGGGGGGCATAGAGATAGTCGTTGATGCCCATGACGATATTGAGCGCATCCTGTTTCACGGGCGCGGCCACAATCACTTTCTTCACCCCGCGCTCAAAGTAGGGGGCCAGCAGCGCCGGCGTGCGAAACTGCCCGGAGCATTCCAGCACCAGGTCGATGCCCAGCTCATCCCAAGGCACGTCGCCCGGCGTGGCATGGTCGCTAAAGCCTATCGGCTGTCCGTCTACGAGAAATTTGGCTTCATCGATGGCTTCGACCGCGAGCGACCAGCGACCGTGCACCGAGTCAAACTTCAGCAGGTGGGCCGCTGCTGCCGTACCGCCTCTGAGCTCATTCACATGCACAAATTCAAGTTCGGGCCAGCCCCAAGCGGCTCGCAGCACCAGTCGCCCGATTCGGCCAAATCCATTAATGGCTACTCGCACCATAACTTTTCGATAACCCCGATTGTTTGATATCCCGCGTTTTAATTATTTCAAATTTTGTTGAAATGTAAAAGCCGTTTTGGGATTTTTAGGGCGGCTAAATCAGTCAGGGCAAACTCTAGCCGGCTGGATTGGGCTGTGGCGACGAAATTCCGACAGGTAGGCTTCAAGCTCTAAAAACTGAGCTAGGTTGAGCCGGTAGTAGATCCAGCGGCCTTCTTGACGACCTTTGATCAAGCTGGCTTCTCGCAGCGTCTTCAGATGAAATGAGAGCTTGGACTGGGTCACGCTGAGCTGGTCGGCAATATCACAGGCGCAGAGCTCGTGCGATCGCAGCGCTTCAATGATCTGTACCCGCAGCGGGTCGGCTAGCGCATGAAAATAGGTGGCTATTGAAGCAGTAGCTGCAGTCATATATCTTTCTAAGTTTATTTGAAATGATGGCGTAGTAACGGTCTAGACATGAGCGATGGCGGCGAGAGCCCTACCACGGGACAGATCCGCACGAGAAGCACCTTCTATACAATTATCACCGCATCTGACCTAGGAATTCTGCTTTGCAGCTCGATTTACTCACGCCCGACCTGAAGCAAAAAGCCGTTGAGATTCATCAGCGGCTCTGCCAGACCTATGGCTGCCCAATTGCCTACTTCCATAGCCTCGATCCGCTCAGCGAGCTGGTGTCTTCACTGCTGTCGCACCGTACTAAAAATCGAGACTCTGGCCGCGCCTTCAAGCAGCTGCAAGCCGCCCTGCCCACTTGGGAAGCGGTGCGCGATGCGGAGACCGAGGAAGTAGAACGTGCGATCGCACCCTGCACCTGGCCCGAGCAAAAAGCGCCCCGGATTCAGCAGGTGCTGCGGCAGATTACGGCTGAGCGGGGTGATCTGACGCTCGACTTTCTCACTGAGCTGTCCGTCCCCGCCGCGCGCGAATGGCTAGAAACGCTCTCCGGCGTCGGCCCTAAAACCAGCGCGGCTGTGCTTGCCTTTAGCACACTGCGCCGCCGCGCCCTGCCGGTCGATAGCCATCATCATCGCGTCGCAGTCCGCACCGGCCTGATTCCTGAGACCGTTGCGGTAGGCCCCTCCCACGCTGTTCTCGAAGCGCAGCTGCCGGCTGACTGGTCGGCCCAGCAGGTCTACGATAATCATGAGGTACTCATGTTACATGGTCAGCGCTGCTGCTACTATCGCCAACCCGAGTGCGATCGCTGCGCCATTTTAGACCTCTGCTCCTACGGCCAGCGCCGAAAAGCCGTCTCAGGGTAGACGCTAACTTGCAGCTGGTCAGCTATAGTCATTAGCCAGAATTAGAATCCTCATATGCCATCTGCAAACTCGTCTAGCCCGATTGAAGCTGCTATTTCCACAGCTGCCCAGATCAACGAAATGGTCATGGTAATTGGGACTCAGGCATTTCGCGGTTTAGTCAACACAGCGGCCCAGACAACCGCTAAAGCCAGTGAAGACGCCGCTGAAAATACGCAAAGGCTGGTGGAATCTGCCACTGAAACCGTTGGCAGAACCGTTGAGCCGATTGCCCAAAATCCGCTGATTGACTACGTTGCTAGGGTGCCTGGGCTAGGCTGGCTGGTGACGGCGCTGGGCAAGGTGGATATCGTCAAAGCTGAGCAAGAGATCGCCAAGCTGCATCAGGAGCATCCTGAAGCAACGCCGGCTGAGCTAGCGAATCGCGTGATTGTCAACACCACCATTGCCGCTGCCGGTACCGGGCTGATGACCAATCTGGTTCCGCCGGTGGCGCTAGCGCTATTTGCAGTTGATATTGCCGCTGTGAGCCGGCTGCAGGCCGAGATGCTGTTTCGCATTGCCGGTCTCTACGGGTTTGATCTGCGACAGGCAGAGCGACGCGGCGAAGCAATGGCCATCTTTATGCTGTCAGTGGGCACCGCCGGCGCGGTGAAAACCGGCCTGAGCGTAGTTGAGCTACTGCCAGGCGTCGGCGCTGCCGTCGGCGCTTCCAGCAACGGCGCAATTGTCTATGCGCTAGGAACAGCGGCGCAGCAGTTCTATGAACGCAAGCTCAAGCGCCAGGCTGAAGCCTCGCGTGAGGTCGTAGGCTGATAGCCCTCTAGGTCGCTCAGCTGAAGTATTAAACTTAAAGGAGTTTAACGGCGCTAAGCACGATGCCTCGCTGGTTTAATACCGCTGGCCCTTGCCAATCTGACATTCACTACATGCTGCCGCCGCTAGAACGGCTGCCCTCAATCGAGCGGCTGATTGCACGGCGCGGCTATTTTGTGATTCATGCGCCTCGGCAGACCGGCAAAACCACAGCGATGCTAACGCTGGCACAGCAGCTGACCGCACAGGGAAGCTATGCAGCGCTGATGGTATCGGCTGAGGTGGGGGCTGTTTTTCAGCACGACCCGGGTGCTGCTGAAAACGCAATTCTGGGTGCTTGGCAAAATGTTGGTCAGTATGAACTGCCTCAAGACCTGTGGCCCCCTGTACCCGCTAACGCCGCCCCTGGAGAACGCATTCGCTCATTTTTACAAGCCTGGGCTGAATCCTGCCCCAGACAGAAACCAAAGAGGCGATGAAGGTCAATCTGCAAACTCGCAAGGATGCGCTCGATTACTTGGGGCAGGGTGGCGCGATTGGGATCTTTCCGGGCGGCACAGTCTCTACGGCGTCCAAACCTTTTGCC
>JAAHIA010000298.1 GCA_010671975.1 Leptolyngbya sp. SIO4C1
CTATGCTGATCTGAATCCAAATACGGTTGATGGGGTAAAAGTTGATTTTGAAGAAGGCTGGGTTCATCTTAGAAAATCAAATACCGAACCTATCATCAGAATTTATACCGAAGGCGGTTCGTTAGAAGCAGCAAAAGCTTTTGCTGAAAAAGTTAAATCCATTATTTAAGCTATGAAACAATTACGTTTTTATTTTTTTAGTCTCATATTGATATCAGTTAGCGCCTGTGCTCAAAAACAGCAATCAGAAACTAAACAATCGCTTGAGTATTGAAGCGACGCGAAGCACTATCAATAATGCGCCAAATATTTTGTAAGACAGAATGGTGAAATCCATTTTCTATTTCATCGACTAAAAGGATTCCATCTCTACATTTAGCCGACAGAGTAAGCAGTATAGAAACTAGCTTATTGAGTCCCTCACCCATTGCAGCAATTGGAATCATTTTGTCTAATCCAATGTTTCCGTAGAGAATAGGCATACCTCCAATCACAATAGTAGTAATTTGACTTAACCTAGGCTCAATTATCTGTAAATCTTTTATGAGGCTACTTTTCTCGCCTGAAAGCTCTATCTCGCCTAACATTTCAGCTTTCTGCCTGCGGTTAAGACGAAATTGAGAGGATACGAAGGAGAGGTTTGCTGACGGGCTAGTTGTTTTCTTGAGTGTTTGAGTCAGTTTATTCGCCTGAATGCGCAAAGTGTTGACGCTAGCGTCTTGCTCAGGTGGCTTATAGGATAAATTTAAGGCTATATATTGTTGGGATTTACTAAAGGCTAATGCATTCTCCTGATCGCTAGGAAGATCTATAGTGGTGGACTCTACTGTAGAAGGTCGAATTGTTAAGCAATGCTGACGACTATCAATCATTGCTTTAACAGTAATATCCTGCTCCTGTGATGAAGTATTGAACAAGGAGTTAAATATTAGCTCGCTTTGTAATGTATCAGCTGTTTCAGAAGCTAAACCCCGTAGATTTGTTATGTAAGCAATTCCATTGGGATGACTGCCTGAAAACAACAGCCCTATTGCCTCTAAAAAAGCGGTTTTACCCACATTATTTTTGCCCGCAATCAAGTTGACGCGGCTGAGCCCGTCGACGTTTAGCTGATCGAAGCAGCGAAAGTTCTCAATCTGGATAGATGTGAGCATAAAGTTGCTGAGCGAAACACTCAACCTTTACAGTAGCGGGGTTTTTAGCCTAGATCACGATGTGTGAAAGCTTTGGCATTCTCACCCGAATAGGTTGCGACCACATGTCCGTTGCCAACCAGCTGATATTTATAGGTCACTAAGCCCTCTAGCCCCACCGGACCGCGCGGCGGCATCTTTTGCGTGCTGATGCCGACCTCTGCACCAAAGCCGTAGCGAAAGCCGTCAGCAAAGCGGGTCGAGCAGTTATGATAGACGCCAGCCGCATCCACCTGAGCCATAAATTGTTCAGCAGCGGCGAGATCTTCAGTGGCGATCGCGTCGGTATGCCGCGATCCGTAGGTGTTGATGTGCGCAACCGCAGCTGCTAGCGAATCCACTACGCGAATCGCTAGGATTAGGTCGCTATATTCGGTTGACCAGTCCTCTTCGGTGGCTGCCTGAATGTCAGGAAGCACCTGTCGAGCCTGCCGATCGCCGCGCAGCTCTACATCTGGCAGCGCCGGCGCCAGCGCCGGCAAAAACTCAGCCGCGATCGCTCGATGCACCAGCAGTGTCTCAATTGCATTGCAGGCCGACGGGTAGCCTACTTTGGCATCGCGAGCAATCTGCGTAGTCTTCTCAATCTCGGCGGCCTGATCCACATACAGGTGACAAATGCCGTCCGCGTGACCCAGCACAGGAATGCGGGTATTCTCCTGCACAAATCGCACAAACGCATTCGATCCGCGCGGAATGATCAAATCAACGTAGCCCTCTAGCCCAAGCAGTGCCCGCGTCTCTTCTCGCGTTGTCAGCAGCTGCACCGCGTTCGGGTCTACCCCAGCGTTTTCTAACCCTTGGCGGATGGCCTTCACCAGCGCCTGACAGGAGCGCACGGCCTCTTTGCCGCCTTTGAGAATCACACCGTTGCCCGATTTCACTGCCAGCGATGAAATCTGCATCACCGCGTCCGGACGCGACTCAAAAATGACACCCAGTACGCCCAGCGGGCAGGCAACCCGCTTGAGCACTAGACCCTCATCCAGCTCTCGGTGAATCTGCACGTCACCAACCGGATCGGGCAGCTTGGCCACATCGCGCACGCCGGCAATCGCCCCCCTAAGCTTCACAGCATCCAGCTTCAAGCGACCATAGAGCGGCTTCGCCAGGTTCTCTGCTAGCGCCGTTTCTAAATCGGCCTCATTCGCTGCCGTAATGTCTGCTGCCGCTGCCTCTAGCGCCAGAGCAACTGCCTCAATCGCCCTGTTCTTCGCCTCGCTCGATAGCCCTGCCAACGACTGAGCCGCTTCGCGCGTTTGCGCTGCGATCGCAGTAAGCTGATTGTCAGACGCCATTACAGAAGTCATAGGTCAAACGCAGTAGCAACGGTAGCTCTGTAAGTTTAGCAAGAAAGCTTCCCCACCTTCCCCACCCTCTAATCAGCATCGCCCGCTCGAATTCGCCGCTTCGCCGCCTGCCACAGCGCCTCTAGCTCCGCCAAACTGTGCGCCGCTAGCGGTTTCTCCGCCGCTGCTTCTAGCAGCCCAAACCGCTGAATAAACCGCCGATTCGTCCCTTGCAGCGCCGCCACCGGGTCCAGCCCGCGCCAGCGGGCAATCTGGATGAGGCTAAACAGCAGATCGCCAAACTCGGCCTCTTGGTTTGCGACCGGCTCATCCGCCAGCGCCGCGCGAAATTCATCTAGCTCCTCATGTACCTTGCTCCAGACGCCGTCAAGGTCATTCCACTCAAATCCGGCTTTGGCAGCCTTTTCCGAAATTTTCATCGCTGCGGTCATCGGCGGCAGCGTCCGGGCATAGCGTGTCAGCTTTGGCGTTAGCCGATCACTGTCTACTTCGCCTTTTTCTTCCGCTTTAATTCGCTCCCAGTGCGATCTCACCTCTTCTGGCGTCTCTGCCTGCGACTCACCAAACACATGCGGATGCCGCCGAATCAGCTTTTCAGCAATACCCTGCGCTACGACGCCCAGGTCAAACTCGTCCACTTCGCTGAAAATCTGCGCCTGCAGCACCACCTGCAGCAATAGATCGCCCAGCTCCTCTGCAATCTCGGTGCGATCGCCCCGCTGAATCGCATCGACGACTTCATACGCCTCTTCCAAAACGTAGGGCGTTAAGCTCTCTGGCGTTTGAGCTAAATCCCACGGGCAGCCCCCATCCGGGTTGCGCAGTCGCGCTACAACATCTATCAAGTGCTGTAAGGCAGCTAAAGTTTGGGATTCAAGCATAGAGGCCATAGCGAGGTCACCGTCTAATGTTCAATCCTTAGTTTTCCATGCCAGGCTGCTTTATTTCCGTCGCCGCTGTCGCTTTCGCCGTTGCTTTTTTAGCTGCGAGCCGATGTGGTCGCTGACATAGTGACTCAGAGCCCCTAGCTCTAGCCCAACTATCGGCGCCATCCACTCAGAGAAATACGTCATCGCAGAAACCTGAACCGTGCTGCGCAAATCAGCCCAGGTAAGCTGCACAGCTCCTAGCAGAGTTAGCAGCTCAATGGCGACTAAGCCAAAGAGCGCTATCCATAGCCCCAGGTATAGCACCCGCAGTACAGTCCCAATCACCGGCCCGTGAGAAAGCTGAGAGCGATGCTTTATCGTCTTTTGGTAGGGCAGCCAAATCCAGCGCAGCGGACCCCAGCGGCGATATTGCACAGAGTGAATATCTAAGTCCGGCCCCATCATAAAGCCCCCTACCAAGAAGCTAATGCAGACAATCACGGTCAGCGTAATGTCTAACGTTAGATAAAACGCCGCTGTGAGCACTAGAGGTAATCCCCAGAGCGTGATGCGATCGTGAGTTTTTCCTGAAGGCATAGCGTTTAGGATAATACAAACGCATTGCTTATAGAAAAATTGTCAGCTTTTTTACTGAAGCTCGCTGTATTCGTCCCTCAGTCTGCTATCATTTCTTTCTGTGCCCGCATGTGTCTATCACGGGGGCGGTTAGCTCAGTTGGTAGAGCGCCTGCCTTACAAGCAGGATGTCACTGGTTCGAGTCCAGTACCGCCCATCAAACAATTTCAAGCCCTAAGCCAGTTCTGGCGGTTTCTTTAGGCTCCCGCCAAACTGACTGAACTGGACTGAACTAGAATAAACTGGACTATTTTTAGATCAAAATTAGATCAGTATCTGGGTTCAGGATGGGGCGAAAAGCGCTAACGGTTGACGCCATCAATGCAAGGCTGGAAGCTGCCCAAATCGGTCTGCGAGTTTATCAACGGGGCGAAAAGCTATCGATTCGAGGCACCCTGCCACCGCGCCCTGGCAGCAAGTACACCAAGCCCCATCAGCAGCTCATTAGTCTGGGCGTTTACGCTAACCCCGCCGGGCTTGACTACGCGGAATCAGAGGCCTTTAGGTTGGGTGCATTGCTGGCCCAAAAGCGCTTTAGCTGGCTGGAGCTCGACCAGGAGTCTCAGGGCAAAGGCGATACCTGTCAGAGTTGGATAGACCGCTTTAAGCGGCACTGGCTGAAACAGCAGGAAGGGACCGAAGAAGCGATTGACCTGAAATGGCGCGAGCAGTTTTGGTATCCTGCCTTCAAATGGTTACCCCCTAACTCAAGACTGACCCCTCAGCTGCTGGATAGCGTTGTCGAGCGGTGGAAACCCAACAGTCGTAGCCGTCAACTCGCCTGCCAAAAATTTCAGCGTCTGGCAGACTTTGCCAACATCAAGTCTGACATTCGGTCTCAGCAAGGCGATTACAGCCTCAGCAATGTTGAGCGGTTTATTCCTGAAGATGCGGATATCATTGCTGCAATCGACGGGATGCAGAATAAGTCGTGGCAGTGGGTGGCCGGAATGATGGCCACCTACAACCTCAGAGACCATGAAGCGTTTCTATGTGAGGTAGAGTGGCGGGAATATGATGGCGAACGATAGTTGGTTGCCCTGGTGCCCGACGCTACGAAAACCGGCAAACGGGAGACTTTTCCGCTACCGCCCGAGTGGGTTGAGCGCTGGCAGCTTTGGGAGATGCGTCGCCCCAAGGTGACCGCCAGAATTAATAAAGACTATGGTGATCGCACCTCAACTGCGTTCCAACGAGCCAAGATGCCCTTTCCGGCCTACAGTTTGCGTCATGCCTGGAACATCCGAGCTGCGCTATGGCTAGAACTACCGACAGCAGTCGCCTCTCAGTTCATGGGGCATAACCCCAATGTGAATCTGGGCACCTATCAAAAACATATTTCTAAAGCACGGGCGGCCCAGGCATACTTTGATGCACTCAGGCGCAAGCAGCGAGGTTGAGCAAATAACCGCTTAGGCAGTTTTCATACCTGCTCGCTTACCTGCTAGTGTCCGATCTCGTGCCTGGCATTTTTCGATGTCAACATACCAGTCCGGACGGCTTGAGCTGGGCGAGCGACGGTCAACGATTTCTTTACCCACCCGATAGTGGCCAGACCTGATTTTGTAGAGACAGGCATCGTAATTTTTATAGCCCAGCCGTTTCCAGGCCTCATTGAGTTTGATGAGCTTTGGGGTTGCGAGCTCACCATTCAGCCGCGTGTGCAGTGCCTGAACTTTGCTCTCGATAGTATCGAGCCTAGCGTTGAGCTGACCGAACAACTCTTCCAGTAATTCTCTGGTATCCATACCCTAATCCCCACGGGTCACCCAGCTGCCAGAGCGTGTTCCTGCGAACAAGTTGTATGCAGATATGCGGCAGCCTGGGCGATTGATAATTTTTTTCTGAAGACTTAGTAGGCAGATGCAATGGTTCAGGATTCGAGCAAATAGCTCAGCCTGGATGAGTTCATAGTACGGCAGGCCTTCAGGTTAAGCTGAATCCATGCTGATTAATTTATATTTATTCGCAAATTGGTGCTTTAGTTGCTCTACCTGATAAGCTTGCTCTTGAGATCGCTACGAAAGCTTTTATACCAATCTTTTTGTTAAGAATTTAGAGTTGTGTTAGATGTCAAGGGGGTTAGACGTGACGCGACAGAGGTGTTGTCGTGTTAAGTGTCATTTGATAGAGACTAACCAGGCTCAAATTGAGACTAACAGGCGAAACGACAGGCAGGGATCCAAACGAC
>JAAHIA010000299.1 GCA_010671975.1 Leptolyngbya sp. SIO4C1
CCTGCTGATATGGGTCGCAATGCTGCCAACACCCGCATGACCTACGGACGATTCTTAGATTACCTAGATGCCGGTCGAGTGACGGCCGTTGATCTATATGACGGCGGTCGTACTGCCATCATTGAGGCCGTCGACCCCCAGCTTGACGATCGCGTCATGCGCTGGCGAGTCGACCTGCCAGGCGATGCGCCTGAGCTAGTTGAGCGGCTGCGGGCATCAGATATCAGCTTAGATTCTCATCCGCCCCGCAACGACGGTGCGATTGTCGGTATTCTAGGCAATTTGCTATTTCCGTTTTTGCTGATTGGTGGCCTCTTCTTCCTATTTCGCCGCTCCAACGGCGTTGGCGGCGGTCCGGGGCAGGCCATGAGCTTTGGCAAGTCGAAGGCTCGCTTCATGATGGAAGCCAAAACCGGCGTCATGTTTGACGATGTGGCCGGTATCGATGAGGCCAAAGAGGAGCTGCAGGAAGTGGTGACCTTCTTGAAAAAGCCGGAGCGCTTTACTGCAGTTGGTGCGCGCATTCCCAAAGGCGTGATGCTAGTTGGCCCACCGGGAACCGGTAAGACGCTGCTGGCCAAGGCCATTGCGGGTGAAGCTGGCGTGCCTTTCTTCAGCATCTCGGGTTCAGAATTCGTTGAGATGTTTGTCGGCGTAGGCGCTTCGCGCGTTCGCGATCTGTTTAAGAAAGCGAAGGAAAACGCCCCCTGCATCATCTTTATTGACGAGATTGACGCGGTCGGTCGTCAGCGCGGTGCTGGCATCGGCGGCGGTAACGATGAGCGCGAGCAGACGCTCAACCAGCTCTTAACCGAGATGGACGGCTTTGAGGGCAATACCGGCATTATTATCATCGCAGCGACCAACCGGGTTGACGTGCTTGACTCAGCGCTGCTGCGCCCGGGCCGCTTTGACCGTCAGGTGATGGTTGATCCGCCCGACGTTAAGGGCCGGCTTGAGGTGCTAGAAGTGCATGCGCGCAACAAGAAGCTAGGCGATGAGATTTCGCTAGAGACCATTGCCCGTCGCACCCCTGGCTTTACCGGCGCTGATTTGGCTAACTTGCTAAATGAGGCCGCAATCTTAACCGCCCGCCGTCGTAAAGACGCCATCACCATGCGCGAAATCGACGACGCTGTTGACCGCGTGGTCGCCGGTATGGAAGGAACGCCGCTGGTAGATGGTAAGAGCAAGCGGCTGATTGCCTATCACGAAATTGGCCACGCCATTGTGGGCACGCTGGTCAAGGCTCACGACCCGGTGCAGAAGGTGACGCTGATTCCTCGGGGTCAGGCTCAGGGCCTGACCTGGTTCACGCCGAGCGAGGAGCAAATGCTGATTTCCCGAGCGCAGCTGCTGGCTCGGATCACCGGGGCGCTGGGCGGTCGTGCGGCAGAAGATGTGATCTTTGGCGATGCTGAAGTCACAACCGGTGCCGGTAACGACCTGCAGCAGGTGACGTCTATGGCGCGTCAGATGGTGACCCGATTCGGCATGTCTGATTTGGGGCCACTGTCGCTTGAGAATCCGCAGGGCGAGGTCTTTTTAGGCCGCGACTGGATGTCTCGCTCAGAATATTCTGAAGAAGTCGCAACTCGCATCGATAGCCAGGTTCGCAGTATTGTTGAACACTGCTACGACAACGCTAAGCGCATCATGCAAGAAAACCGCGAGGTGATTGATCGTCTGGTTGATTTGCTGATTGACAAAGAGACTATCGACGGCGATGAGCTACGCCAAATTGTCGCTGAGTACACCGCTGTGCCTGATAAAGAACAGTTTGTACCGCAGCTCTAAGCGGCTAACTCGCTGGTCTTTTTAGAAAGCTCGCTCGTTTGAGCGAGCTTTTCTTTTCGCTTAAGAACGCTATGCCTCAACCAACCCTTTACCTGGCAATTACCAATCACGGCTTCGGCCATACCACTCGCGCTGCCTCGGTCGCTTCGGCGCTGCAAGCGCTGGTGCCTGAGCTGCGCCTGATTGTGGCAACCACTGCCCCTAGCTGGTTGCTAACGTCTTACCTAAGTGCACCCTTCGAGCATCGCGCCGTCAGCTTCGATATTGGGGTTTTACAAAGCGACAGTCTGACGATGGACAAGGCAGCGACGCTAGAAAAGCTGCAGTGGATTCGCCAGCACCAGGCGCAGCTGCTGGCGGACGAAGTTGCCTTTCTACAGCAGGCATCGGTTGACCTTGTTTTAGCCGATATTCCACCGCTGGCAGTGCGCTTGGCCCAGGCAGCTGACGTTCCCTGCTGGATGATGAGCAACTTTGGCTGGGACTTTATCTATCGCGACTGGGGCGGTGAATTTATTGCGATCGCAGACTGGATTGCCGACTGCTTTAGCCAGTGCGATCGCCTCTTCCGGCTGCCCTTCCATGAGCCCATGGCCGCATTCCCTAAGATTATCGACGTTGGGCTCACTGGCGGCACGCCGCGCTACAGCGTTGAGCAGCTGCGTCAGCGCTACGGTATTGCAGCGCCGCCTGAGCGAACCGTACTGCTGACCTTTGGCGGGCTGGGGCTGGCGCAAATCCCCTATGCGGCTCTGGCTGAGTTTCCCGACTGGCAGTTTATTACCTTTGATTGCCAGGCGCCGACGCTGCCTAACCTGCTTCAGATCAGCGATCGCACCCTGCGCCCAATCGATCTGATGCCGCTGTGCGATCGCGTTGTTTCTAAGCCAGGCTACAGCACCTTTTCAGAAGCCTGTCGTCTGCGCAAAGGCGTGGTCACGCTGCCGCGCACCGGCTTTGCTGAGGCCGCTCTGCTCATAGACGGCATTCAGAATCACGCGCGTCACCAAATTCTTGAGACAGCGGCCTTTTTCTCAGGCGACTGGTCCTTTTTGTTGGCACCGCTGCAGCCGCCGGCCCAAAGTGCGACGCTCGCAACCGACGGGAACCGCGCGATCGCTACCGCCGTTGCCGCCTATCTGCGATCGCGCCTCAGCATTCGGTGTGAGGCCGAGCGTCAAGAGATAGGCGATAATGGGGCTGATGCTGTGTAGAGGACGCTAAACGCTATGGTGACAACGGCTGCAACCACTCACTACCAAACCTCAATCGAGCTCAAAACTCGCGGTAAGTCGCTCGAGCGATTCACCCGTCAGGTGCAGGCTGCCGTGCAAGACTCTGGCGTGACCACCGGCCTATGTACCGTCTTTCTGCGACATACCTCAGCTAGCTTAGTGATTCAAGAAAATGCCGATCCAGACGTGCTAGCGGATATGGAAACTTTTCTCTCTCGGCTGGTGCCAGAAGGCAATCACTATCGTCACAGCACAGAAGGTCCAGACGATATGCCGGCCCACATTCGCACTGCGCTCACCCATACGTCTGAGCAAATCCCCATTGTGAATGGGCGACTGGCGCTCGGTACTTGGCAAGGGCTCTATCTGTGGGAGCATCGCCAGCGCGGGCACCGGCGAGAAGTGATCATTCATATTTCAGGCAGCTAGTTTAGGAAGCTAATACTTATGGCGCATCTCAGCAGTTCTGACGGGGCAGTGATGACGGCAATCCCCACACCGCCGCCCGGATTTCGTTCAGGCTTTGTCGGTATTGTGGGTCGGCCCAACGTGGGCAAATCCACCCTGATGAATCAGCTGGTTGGCCAAAAGATCGCCATCACGTCACCGGTGGCCCAAACCACTCGCAATCGCCTGCGCGGCATTTTAACCCTGCCTCAGGCGCAGATCATTTTTGTCGATACGCCCGGCATTCACAAGCCGCATCACGAGCTGGGTAAAGTGCTGGTGCAAAATGCGCGCATGGCTATTAGCTCGGTCGATGTGACGCTGCTGGTCGTCGATGGCACTGTGCCAGCCGGACGCGGCGACGCCTTTATCGCCGATCTCCTCGCCAAAAGCCAGACGCCTGCGATTTTTGGCATCAACAAAGCCGATTTGCAAGCCGTCGATCGCTCAGAAGCGATTGACGCCAGCTATGCCGATTTGGCCGCTGGGCGCCCCGTCTGCAAATTTTCAGCGGTCACCGCTGCGGGGCTAGAGGCGCTACAGCAGCAGCTAATTAGCCACCTTGAGCCCGGGCCTTACTACTATCCCCCTGACTTAATTACCGATCAGCCCGAGCGCTTCATTATGGGCGAACTGCTGCGCGAACAGATTTTGCTGCACACGCGCGATGAAGTGCCACACTCGGTGGCGATCGCAATCGATCGCGTCGAAGAGACAGAAAAGATCACCAATATCTTGGCAACGGTCTACGTCGAGCGCAATTCTCAAAAAGGCATTTTAATTGGCAAAGGCGGCAGCATGATGAAGCAAATCAACAGCGCCGCCCGCCAGCAAATGCAAAAGCTGATTGCCGGTAAGGTCTATCTCGAAGTCTTTGTTAAGGTGCAGGCCAAGTGGCGTCAGTCGCGATCGCGCCTAGCCGAGTTTGGCTACTGCGTTGAAGAGTAATACCAAAATTATATGAAGGTGCGCATAGTAGAACGCTTAAAAGTCTTGCTAAACAACGATCGGTTATATGCAGCCTTGAATCGAACTGGTATCAGCTTCGATAAACATATTATTCTCTACAAGTATGAGGATTTAAACGCAATAGAGTTCTGTTTAAAAAGTCTGACAAAATTGATAGAGCGTCGGAATACTGTGTAGAAAGGCTGTTCAAAAGCCTTATCTGAATCTCTGCATTACCTACATCTGAACTGTGCATATCACGGATACAGTCGCGAGAATTATTTAGAACTGTTATGAGGCTGCCTCTTTCTGCAATATCTGAATTTGGCAACGAGTTAACTTTAGCGCGAATTCGGCTATAGTCTTGTTGAATTTGCGATATGAAGATTCGCATATAACCTCTATCGAAAGGTGCTAGCTCAAAAAGCTCAGCAACTTTATTAGTTATTGCAAGAGCACTGGATATATCAGAAGTAGCATCTGAATAAAGGTAAATTAATTCGCAAATTTCTGGAAATGAAGTATTGATCTCTGAGCGTAGACTAGCAACTTGACCATTTAAAGTTTCTAACCTTAAATTAATTACTTCTACGTTGCGCTTTGCTGCTGGCAAAAAGAAAGAGGAGGGAATCCTATCACAACAAGCTCTGATTTCACCTAATCCGCTTGACAAGGAACCTACTAACTCAACAATTTCAGAGACTCCGATCATAACCCTTGCGCGCACCGCATAAGTCTAAGTTTAACTTCCAATAAGAAGACATTGCAACCAGTCTACGATACAAACCTTGATCTTCTACAGAATTGATATTTTTTTTGATATTTTCGCACATATCATACGCAAACTCAGCAATTTGATATGCTCTTAAATAATTGCCTGTTTCTAAACATACCTGATATTGTTCAGTCGAACTTTCGAAGCTTGCTAATACCAAAACATCAACGGATTGGGTCTTCCTCTCCCCTAAGTCTAATCTGTTCTCAAGGAAACTATGCTTCGCTTCTCTAAAGCTTGGTTCAACAACTTCTAGCGTTGTCGTCTTGAGCTCAAAATTCTTTATCTTTTCAGATCTTATCTTGAAAGCTGCAAGCAAAAAGCTAACATTCTTTAGAAAAGTAATATCGGTTTTACTAAACTTGTGTTTATAGCCTGTAAACAGAGATAAGGTGCCAATCACCTCTCCTAGTATCACTAAAGGAAAACAAATAAAAGATTTAAGGCCTTGCTCCTCAATCCATTTATCATTATTAAATTTTTCGACTACGCTATCTATATCCTCAACGGTAATATATTTACCTGTCTCAAAAACTTTTCCAACTATTCCCTCCCCCTTTCTTCTCAACTCATCTTGTCGCCCCCCCCAGCCTCTTTCACCTTCGGCATGAGATTTGTCAGTTACCATTAGACTCTGTTCATCAAACGCCAACCGTACTATACAAACCTTATACGGCATTAAAGGTGCAACAAGCTTATCGGCAATAGTCTGATAAACAGAACGAACTCTGTGACCTTCGTTCTCTGGATCAGCCAATTCCCGGCTAATAGCTGCAAATATCTTGTCCTCATCTATTTTACGAAGTCTCGAGATTGCAGCTGATACATGGGCTCCTACAATAGTCAACCAACATAAATCCGATTCCGTAAACATTAGCTTGGAATCAGGACATCCAGTTTCCAAATTTTTTCTGTTAATAACTTCGATTGTTCCAAATGTCTTTCTAGTACCGTTCAGCGGCACCGTGATTCCACAGTT
>JAAHIA010000003.1 GCA_010671975.1 Leptolyngbya sp. SIO4C1
CTAGCAGGCGCAGCAATAGCTCGTAGTGAATGTGCGACGGTAGGGGAATCGGCTGATCCATCGGCTGATCCATAGAGAACATTAATAAAGGGCGATGTAAACAATCGGCGGCAGCCTGCTAGAGCGCAAAACTGCGCTGGCTGCCCACGAGCGGTCTCCTCAAAAAGAGCAGGTGCACGAGCTGATCATTACCTTGCGCAAAGCCCTCTCACAGCAAAAGCAGCTTGAAGATGTCTGTAAGCGCGAAGCCATTCCGATTGAGTATCACTGGTCGCTCAACGAGGAGGCATCTCAGCCGGCCTCTGAAATTAGTCCCTAGCGGTCTATAGGCAAAGCCCGGCTGATAGATCACCAGCCGGGCTTGCACAGACTATTTTGCACTGACTGTATAGTCAAGGCCATATGGTTAAGGCCACATGGTTAAGGCCATGCGCGGTTAAGGCAGCTAGCCTAGCGTGCTACAGCGCCCTCTATAGCTGCTAGCTAAGGATGCAGCAGCAGATCGGGGAAAAAGCGATTAAACTCAATCAGGATGCCAGCAGTAATGACCATCCAAACGGTGGCAATGACTGGCGCGGTTGAAAGGTATTTGATCAGATTGTTCATAGATTCCTCTTTCGGTAATCCTAAGCATTTCGCAGAATAAGCCCAGCGCTAGGCCTATCGCGGTGAGACGGGAATCTCACTATCCTTCGCAAACATTTCTCCAGATGCAATCTCTTTGAAGGCAACTAGAGGCCAAGCGGCTGCGCCTAGAGAGCACTTAAGCGCTAGCGGCACATCGATAATAATTTCTTTCTCCTCAGGCTTTTTGTCATCGCGTACAGCAATAACGTAGGACCGGCCAGCCCAGCCAATCCAACCTGCAATGTACAAGAACAAAATGCTCGGAATCAAAAACTCACCCATGTGAGCAAGGTCGCCATCCACAATCAGGTGAGGCAGTCCTTCAGGCCCACAGAGCAGGCTAGAATTAGCGTAGAACTCGTAACGCGCTTTTGCCGAATCAGTTTGGGCATTAGCAGCTCGCTGCTGAAAGGCAGCCGACTCACCGCAGGGGGTCAAACCAGCCACGTTGTCACCGGCTACACCAGCCACAGCTGGTGGTGCAAAGCCAAACCAAAGGCAAATTACTAAAGCTAGAGCAAACAACCGTCGCATACAGTATTTCCCTTTTACATTAAAAAAAGACAAGGTTTATTCAGAGAACGTCTTTAATCTGTGTGAGTTGAAGCAAGAATCTACCTGACTTTCAGGAATCATACCCTGCCAGCTGACCTTGTAAAGAAAATCAGGAATAGGACGTTACATCTTGCAATAATTAGCAAAGTTCCTGACTGCCTAGGTTTTCTCTAGGCAAGAAGTTGTTCAGACAGATAGCTAGCGTAGAGAGCTAAAGCAGATGGCAACCATTTTGGCACTAGAAACCAGCTGTGATGAAACCTCAGCCGCAGTCGTGCGCGATCGCACCGTCTTGAGCAACATTGTTGCCTCTCAGATTGAGCTGCATCAGCGCTTTGGCGGCGTGGTGCCAGAGCTGGCTTCGCGACAGCATGTGATCAGCCTGGGTCCGGTTTTAGAGGCGGCGCTGAGTCAATCCCAAATTAGCTGGGCCGACATTGACGCTGTGGCGGCTACCTGCGCACCGGGGCTGGTGGGCGCGCTGCTGGTGGGCGTCTCAGCTGGTAAGACGCTGGCAATGGTGCATCAAAAGCCGTTTATCGGCGTTCATCATCTCGAAGGACATCTCTATGCTGCCTATCTGACTCAGCCCGAGCTGCAGCCACCGTTTCTCTGCTTGCTAGTCTCGGGCGGGCATACCAGCCTGGTGCTGGTGCGTCGCTGCGGTGACTATCAAATTTTGGGCCAAACCCGCGATGATGCTGCCGGTGAAGCTTTCGATAAAGTAGCACGGCTGCTGGGGCTAGGCTATCCAGGCGGTCCCGTCATCGACCGGCTAGCGCAGCAGGGTAACCCAAGTGCGTTTAGCCTGCCAGAGGGCAACATTTCTCTGCCCGAGGGCGGCTACCATCCCTATGACACCAGCTTCAGCGGTCTGAAAACGGCTGTTCTGCGCTTGGTTGAGCGGCTGCAGGCAGCTGGTGCGCTGCCAACGGCCGATCTGGCGGCCAGCTTTCAAGCCACGGTGGCCCGAGTGCTAACCAAACGAGCAATCGCCTGTGCGCTTGACCATCAGGTGCCTACGCTGGTGGTTGGTGGTGGGGTCGCTGCCAATAGCGGTCTGCGATCGCACCTCACAGTCGCTGCTGCCGAGCAAGGCATCACCGTGCTGTTTCCGCCGCTGGCCTACTGCACGGATAATGCTGCAATGATTGCCTGCGCGGCGGCCGAACATTTTGAGCACGGGCATCGCTCACCGCTGACGCTAGGCAGCCAGTCGCGACTGCCGGTTACGGCAGCGATGGACCTGTATCACTGACGGCTCTATCCGATGGTCCAATCGGCTGACCAAGCGCGGCATCACGATGCGCTTCTAGCACCGACTGAATTAGCTTAGCTACCTGTTGAGTCTGCTCTAGCATGGCAAAATGACCGCACTGGGCCAGCTCAATAATATTGCTGTCCCCTTGTCGAAAGCCTCTGTGAAAGCTAGCCAAATGCCGTACGTAGCGCGGCTCCATTACCTTGTCTTGGGTACCGGTCACGAAGTAGGCAGGCTGCTGTAGCTCTGACACCAGATAGGGCAGATAGTGCACCTCCGGCTCTGCAGTAGAGGCCAGTAGCGAAGCGCGCGCCGCCGCTGCATCAGCCCGCAGCAAATCGCGCAGTCGCTGCCGACCCCAGGCTAAAGACAGTGGCTTGGCTACCATCAGGTTTGCAAAAGCCAGCGATAGCAAAGGCACATGCTGCAGCCAGCCGGCGCGCAGCCGAATCATCTGCTGACCAGCCGAGCGAAACTGGATAAACGCATCTCGAATGTAGATACCACCCCCGGCGTTCAGGCAGATGACCCCTTCCACCTGCTGAGGGGCTAAGTGCGCCGCCCAAAGCGCAATGCTACCTCCTAGCGAATGGCCAACCAGCCAGACTCGCCGCAAGTCAAACTGCTGCAGCAGAGCTAGTAAATCTTCGGCATAGGCAGCTAGCCCATAGCGCGATAGCTCTCCCTGTAGCGAGTGCTCGGCAATGAAAGGACTTGTCTGGCGCTGCTCTAACTGCCGGGTTGAGTCGCCAAACCCGCGCAGATCGTACGTCAGGCAGCGATAGCGTGGAGACAGCAGCCGCAGTGTCGGCTGCCAATAGCAGCGGCTAAGCAGCCAGCCGTGCACAAAAACTAAGGTCTCTGGCTGGGAAGCAGCCGGCGTCAGCTCGTAAGCGTGCGGTACTCCTAAGACATTGGCCACCGACATTGTTTGAGGACAGGTCCTTAAGCGGCTAAGTGCGTTATTGAGTGAATTAGCGAGTGCATCACTGAGTGCACTACAGGGATTGCCCTAGCAGGCGATGGCGAACGCCCTCAGCAATCTTTTGTCCCAAATACTCTGGAATGAGGCTTTCGTTTGGACCCAGCAGGTATAGAATCAATCGCGTGCGTCCACGCCATACTAATAGATTAGCATTAACCACCAGCAGGTCTTCTTGCCAGATGGTATACATCACCTTGTAGAACAGGCCCGCCTGGTTGTCTGCTTCAATTAGCAGCGCTGGCAGATGAAAGACCGGATCGACATAAAACTCTGTTTCGACCTGTTCTAAAGCGGCATCTAGATTAAATTCGACGCTCAGCATTTCTTCCACCTCAAAGCGTCCGGCTAGCGCCTCGCGAACGGCTCGTCGAACATGGTCAGCGGTTTTATCGCTCAGCGCTTTCCCCCCTCGCGACACCACTAGCTTAATGAAGACCAGCATCGGGGCATAAATTTGCCCGTAGAGGCTGAGGTTGTGAATGGTCAGGCCGTAAGCTGCCAGCACACCAAAAATGTCGCTCAAGATAAACGACTGATTGCGATAGGCAAAATGCAGCGCACTCCGGCTGCCTTCCGGTCGAATCTCAATGACAGCTTTTTGGGTTTTGTAAAGCTGATAGGCCAGCCGGAGGTTCTGCAGCTGGATGTCGCTGCTGACAAACTGGTCGTAAAACTCTGGAAATGCCCGATTAAAGCGCTTGAGCAGTTCAATTGTCGATGTTTTTAAGCCGACCGCCATAGTGTAGCCGTTGATTTATTGCTCGCGATCAGTATGCCATTCGGAAGCTTAGAGATATACTGCTAATATTGTTTTCCTGCTGTCGAACGTCTCCAGTGTTTGCTTGAATGGGTTTTTGGAAAAGCTTGTTTAGTTCCCCTGAAGCGTCCTCTGCGCCCACTCAAACTGTATCGGAGGAGTCCGTTGCCGAAGCCTCTAGCGCCCATCAGGCAGCGCGAATTGTTTTTAGTACAGATCGCAACATTGATCTCTACGAGCTAGAGGAGCTTTGCGATGCGGTAGGCTGGTCGCGGCGACCCATCCGGAAAGTTAAAAAGGCAATTCAGCATAGCTTTTTGGTAGTGACGATGTGGGAGCAGCGCGGCAGCCGCAGGCGGCTGGTTGGGTTTTCCCGCGCTACCTCTGATCATGCCTTCAATGCCACCATTTGGGACGTAGTCGTTCATCCTGATTTTCAAGGCCAGGGACTGGGTAAAGCGCTAATGAAGCAGCTAATCAAAAAGCTGCGCAGTGAAGATATCAGCAACGTCACGCTGTTTGCCGATCCGCACGTGGTGGAGTTTTATCAGCGCCTGGGGTTTATGTCTGACCCTGAGGGCATCAAAGGTATGTTTTGGTACCCTGACTAGAAGCTAGACGAAATTTTGGAAATTTGCTTAGCTCCCTGTATCCAGGTAGCAATCTGACTGCGGTCTGGGCAAAGATCGGCTCGCCGTAGCTGCTGTACCTGCAGCCGCTGCACCTGAGCATGCACGTGCTGTATAGGCATAGTCGCTAGCTGAGCGGCTGAGCCAATCCCGGCGTGCAGCAGCAGTCCGCAGTACTGACAGCCCACCGCTGGCACACGTGCTAGATCTGCCATTGCCAGCCATTTATTGACATCGCGCAGAGAGACGGCTAGGCGCTTAGACAGGGTACGTTTTTGCGCCGGCGTACGAATGTGTCGCAGTAAGTCGAAAGTGGTAGCAATCCCTAAATTCGCTAGCTGCGTTTGCTGCTGCTGGGAAATCCCCGGGATTTGCTGAATGTGCCAATTCTGAGGCGGCATAGGCGACCAGGCGAGCAGTGTATCCCCAGTATAGCGGCCCAGTCTAAGCGGCCCAGTCTAAGCGGTCCCAGTATAGCGAGCCGTCTCAGCAAACCGGCTCAGGCATTGTCCCAACGCTGGGTTAAGCTGAATTTCCAGTCAGAGAGGTCATGAAGCAGGGGAACGAAGAGACGCTTGAATAATGTAGTCTATCTTGGGTATAGTCTATAATGAGCGAGCTGGGCATGTAGTTTGCAGGTCACTCTGGCCCCAACGACGGCCTTAAAAACGGCCCTAAAACTGCCCTAGAAACGGGATGTAGCGCAGCTTGGTAGCGCGCCTGCTTTGGGAGCAGGATGTCGCAGGTTCAAATCCTGTCATCCCGATTTCTGACAATTTAAGATCTGACAATTTGAGAATTGTCCATCGATGGCCAGAATCATCAGCGGCCTGCTGCATGATGATTTGGTTTGCGAGACGCTCTACAGGGGGATGTATGCAGTCATTACTTCGCCGGGTATTTACCCTCGGTTTACTCAGCAGTAGCTTGCTTTTTGGCCCGTTTGTAACGCCGAGGGCGCTGGCTTTAAGCGAGGAGGAGGTGCTGCGCAAGCTAGCAGCAGTGCCGGCCTTTGTGGTCGCGACTGAAGAAGGTGCCTACATCACCAATCGGCTGGTAGGGCGCTCTGAGGATACTGGCGAGGAGTCAGAAGTTGCGCTGCTATATGTCTTTTTTAACGGACAGGACGCAGAAGAATTTTTAACGCTACAGCGACAGGAAAATCCGAATTTCAATCAGTCAGCGCTGGTTGGCTGGGTAGAGCTGTCAGCGCTCTATCAGCAGGCTCAGACTGAGCGCGACATACCGCTGCGGCTGCTGTTTGTGCCGGAAGGTGAGGAGCTGAGCGCAGCCACTGAACTAAATAGCGATTTTTCGGCCGGGGTGCCGCTATTTTTGCCCAAGTATAAAGAGGATGGGTCTTACGTGCCTATCAGCGTGGACGGTGAGCCTGTCGTGCCGGCTTTCTTCTCCCAGCAAGATTTAGAAGGCATCTTGGCCCAGCAAGAAGAAACTCAGCCGGGCATTCGCGATCGCATCGAAATTGAAGTGCTGTCGCTAGAAGCGCTGATCAGGGAGATGGAAGAAAGCAACGATGAGAACCTAAACCTGATTTACCTTTTCCCTGATTCGGAAGCGATCAACTACATTCGCGCCAATCGGACCTAATAGCCGCTCATTTACCCCTTGCGATAGTGCCGCACAACCGCGATGTTCGATAGGATATCGGCAGTTTTGCAGGAGGCGCTGTGACTAACTGGATTGAGGCTATCTCTAAAGTAATGGGCCAAATCAACGCGGTTTGGGACAAAGCTAAGAGGCAAGTGCTAGGCCAGTTAGGGCTTCAGGATCCGCTAAAAATTTTGCCCTATCGGGGCTATGGCAGCCGTGAGCAGCTCTACCTCAAGGGGCGAGTGCTGCAGAAAGAGGGCATTGAGTCGCTCTCAGCCAAGGCACCAGTCTGGAAAAACCTGCAGAATATGTACCGTCGCTTTGAAAGCGACGAAATTCCTCAAGCGAAGCTGCAGGCTTGCGTTGCTGAAAGCCAGCAGACGGCCACGGCTAACGCAGAAGGCTTTTTTGAGGTTGAGCTCAAGCCGTCGCTGTCAGCGACCGATGCTCCCCTCTGGCAGTCAGTTGATCTGAGGCTGCTAGATCCCCCTGCCCGTAAGAGCTCAGCTGTGACGGCCACTGGCACTGCTATCGTCGTTTCAGAAACGGCTCAGTTTGGCGTCATTAGCGACATTGACGATACGGTGGTTTACACCGGCGCGACTGAGCTGCTCAAGATGATTCGCATTGCCTACTTGGGGAATGAGCACAGCCGCCGTGCTTTTGCTGGTGTCGCTCCTTTCTATCAAGCGCTGCAGCAGGCAGAGCAGGCTGGCAACCCAATCTTCTACATTTCGAGCAGCCCGTGGAACATGTACGATCTGTTTGAGAAATTTATGGATCTCAACCAGATTCCAGCTGGCCCAATCTTGCTCAGAGATATTGAGCTATCGCCGGCTAACCTGCTTTCGTTTGAGCATCAGGCCCACAAGCGCGAGCAGATTGATCCCATTCTGCAGCGCTTTTCACAGCTGCCGTTTATTCTGATTGGCGACAGCGGCCAGCAGGATGCTGAAATCTATGCTCAGATGGTGCAAGACTACCCGGGTCGAATCCTGGGCATCTACATTCGCAATGTGACTTCCGATGATGCGGCGCGACAGCAGCAGCTAGCGACAATTGCTCAGCAGGTACGCGCTAACCAGGTTGAGTTCGAGCTGTTTCCAGAGACGGTCGCAGCCGCAAAGCATGCCGCAGCGCAGGGCTGGATTGATCACGCGGCGATCGCGGCGATTGAGACGGATACCGGTGTATAAATCATTTTTGATTTGAAATCAGCGTTTTGTAACCTCACCCTTTTCAAATTTGGTGAGTAGCGGGTAAAAATAAGAAGCATCTTCTCAACTATGGGAAAATGCGATGGATTTAAACGCAGCTGCCCTGTTTGTCAAAGTTGTCAGCTATGGCAGCTTTTCTGCGACATCTCGGCAGACGGGCGTGCCGGTTGCGACCGTGAGTCGTCGTATTGCTGAGCTTGAAAAATCGCTAGGGTTTCGCCTGCTAGAGCGCACAACTCGATATCTTCGGCTGACCGACGCTGGCACTGCTTTCTACGACTGTGCGCTGCGCGGGGTCGATGCGTTTGAGACCGGCTTAGCGGTGTTAGAAAATCATCAGCAGACCCTGGCAGGAACGCTGCGGCTCTCTTTGCCGCCTGCCTTTGTGCCCTGGCGTCAGCTGCTGCGTGAATTTCAGCGTCGCTATCCCCATGTCAAGGTCGATTTATTCGTGACAGAGCGACAGGTCAACCTAATTGAGGACGGCATCGACGTGGCGCTGCGAGTTGGCGACCCGGGCGGTGATGTCATCAGTCAGGAGATTGGTGACTATCGCCATATTTTGACCGTCAGCCCCACGTTTATACAGCAGTATGGCGAACCCACGCGGCCGGCAGATCTGCTAGAGCTGCCCTATGCTAGCTGGCGCGTGTCGGCCAGCGCCGCAACCCTACAGCTGGCAAATCAGCAGATTGAGCTGAGACCCTACCTGCAGACCAATGACTATCTGCATCTACTAGAGCTAGCCCTAGCCGGTGACTGCGTGACAGAGCTGCCGCCGTTTTTGGCTCAGGTGCATATCATTAACGGTCGACTCAAGCCGATTTTGAGCCGCTATCCGCTGCCGGTACGTCAGCTAATGCTGGTCTACCCTGGCCGTAAGCAGCTGTCGCGCCTAGTCAAGACCTATATCGACTTTTGCGCTCGATGGGTTGATGAGCTGTGTCAGTCTTTGAAGACCAGCTGACTTACTGATGGTTTACGAGGTCGACTAGGTCATCTAGCTCCGCATAGTCAGGCAGCGTTGCCTCAATCAGCTTTCCCTGGCGAATGACGGCTCGATCTGCCTGATGGCGGGCAATTAGCTCGTTGAGCGTGCGCGCCCTGAAGCAGACTAGGTCCGCCAGCTGCCCAAGGCCGATTTTGCCGGCGCTCAGTCCCATCATCTCAGCTGGCGTGCGCGTGACTGCCTGAGGCCACTGTCCGTAGGGCCGATCGAGCTGACCGATGCGCACCGACTGGCTAAAGACTTCTAGCCCATCGTGATCGCCGTAGGCAAAGAACGGATCGCGGCAGTTGTCGCTAGCGATCGCAATCGGAATTTCATGCTGAGCAATCTCGTGCAGCAGCGTCACGCCGCGATACTGCGGCATCTGCCCCGGATGGCGATCTTGCAAGTAAAGATTGCACATCGGCAAACTGATAATGGCAATGTCTGCTTCTTTCACCAGCGTCAGTGTTTGCTCGGCTTTCTCAGACGACTGCACTGAGAGACTGCAGCAGTGGTCGCAGGTTACCTGACGCTCAAACCCGTGCCGAAGCTTTGCCTCGGCTACGTAGCGCAGATTCATGTCATCTGGGTTTAAGCTTTCATCCACGTGAAAGTCTAGATCTAGATCACGTGCCTGAGCCAGCGTAAAAGCCTGATCAATTTGTGCGCCTATTTCAGGATTGCTAAATGCCACACCGCCCAGTACGCCACCGGGCGTCTCAGCCACAATATCCGCTAGATGCTCACCAGCCGGCGTCAGCAGGTAGTCGAGCGAGACCAGACACACCGCCTGCAGCGCTATCCGGTCGGCCCAGTCACGCTGCAGGGCGCGAAAGACTTCAAAGCTAATCTCAGCCTGCTTACCAAAGGCATCTAAGTGCGTGCGAATCGCCTGCGTGCCGTGAGCGTAGCTGCATTTGAGACCAAACTCCATGCGGCGATAGAGGTCTTCTGCTGTCCAGAGCCGCTCGCGGTCTTTACCGACCACTTCTAGCGCGCTGTCAAACTGACCGTCTGGGTTAGGCGTTCTCGGCCAGATATGGCCCTTATCAAGGTGGGTATGGGCGTCGACAAAGCAGGGCCAGATCAGCCCCTGCCTGAGATTGACTGTGGGAACGTCTTTAACCAATGCGCTACCGGCAGCGACCAGACTGCGAATAGCGCCATCGTAGATTTCTAAATCAACGGCCACCAGCGCTTCTTGATGAGGAAAGGCCTGCAGCGCCGTAATTGGCAGCAGGTTTACAGACTCGTCTAGTAGACAGGCAGGAATGCGGGCGTTGGTCAGCCAGTAGTGAGCCGTCTGCGGCGGTGAGAAAAAAGAGGGCATTGAGAAACTTAGGTTAATTCTCTCGTCGAACGGCGCTTTCATGCCACTGATTCAGCAGCCGATCGGATAGCAGCGTCAGACCCACAAAAATACTAACGCCTAAGACAGTGGTCATTAGCAGCGCAGCAAACATTCTCGGAATTTGCAAATTGTAGCTAGACATCAGAATCTGATAGGCAATGCCTGAGCGCGCGCCGCCGGTGCCAGCCACGAACTCAGCAACGACTGCGCCAATCAGGGCCAGCCCGCCGCTAATGCGTAAGCCGCCTAAAAAATAGGGTAGCGCTGCCGGCAGCCGCAGGTAGAGCAGCGTTTGCCAGCGAGAGGCCCCATAGAGCTCAAACAGGTTGCGCAGGCTGTGGTCAGCGCTATTTAGCCCCAGCGTGGTATTCGAGACAATCGGAAAAAAGGCCACTATCCAGGCGCACACCACCAGCGCTAAGAAAGTATTATTCTTTAGCCAGATGATGATCAAGGGCGCGATCGCAACAATCGGCGTCGTTTGCAAGATTACCGCGTAGGGAAAAAAGCTGCGCTCGATCCATTTACTCTGCGTGAACACAATGGCAATCAGCAGCCCAGACACCACGGCAGCTAAAAAAGCCACCAGCGTAATCTGAATCGTCACCAGCAGGGACGGAAACAAATCGGGCCATTCGGCGATTAGCGTTTTAATCACCAGTCCTGGCCCTGGCAGAATGTAGGGCGGCGTTTGCGTCACCCGCACCAGCACATCCCACAAAATCACCGCAGCCACCCCCACAAGCGTCGGGGCTAGCCAGCTGGCCGACAAGAGTCGCTGCATAAACCGAGTACGCTGGCGCCGCTGGGCGGTGCTAGCTCGACCGTTGGTCTCAGGTAAAGAAGACATTCATCCGTAAGCTTGGTTTGGACTACTCGACCGCCAGCGAAACGCGCCGGCCGCCAATGCTGCGCAGGTCAGACAGCAGCTGCGAGACATCGCTGTAAGGCAGGCTGCGGTCGGCTTTGAGCATCAGCGTGCCGTCCGGATTTTCAGCAAAGTAGGCTTGAATGGCCGTCGAGAGCTGGGTTAGGTCAGTGGGCTCATTCTCTAATACCATCTGTCCCTCGGCCGTCAGCCCAACTACCAAAGGCTCAGTTTTTTCAACCACTTCTTCGTCCGTGCCTGGCACCGCCTCTGGCAGCTCCACGCCAAAGATCTGAATGCCGCTGAGGCTCATCGAGATGATGACAAAAAAGGTCAGTACCGTCATCAGCACGTCCATCATAGGGACGAGGTTTACTTCTGGAATTTTGGACTGAGGTCTGCGACTGCGGAGGCCCATAGTCTGTACGGGTTAGAGATTGCTTCTAAAAATTATTTGCTCTGCCTATTCTTCTAATGCTAAAGAAACGCGATCGCCGCCCACCTGACGCATCTGACCTAAAAACTGCATCACCTCTTCATAGGGTAGCGTCTGATCGGGTACGAGATAGACGGTGTTTTGCGGATTTTGAGCTAGGTAGGTCTCTACTCGCAGGGCTAGCTGCTCTGCCGTAATCGGCTCGCCATTAAGCCGCGTCTGTGCCTGAGCATCAAGCTCAACGATAAAGAGATCGCTGAGCGACTCTACCGGCGGCGGGCTGTCGTCTTCCTGCTGAGGCGGCAGCTCTACCTCGATTAGCTCCTCGCTGCCCAGCGAAACCGTCACCACAACAAAAAAGGCCAAAACCCCCATCATCACCGTCAGCATTGGCACCAGATCGATGGTAGGAATGTCGCTAGGCGCACGTTTGTTGAAGCGCATCCATCACCCCTAATGCAGCATAGATTCAGCCGGCGACTCATTGATCTCTGAGCGAGCATGACCGGCCAGTCGAGCCGGCTCATACCAGTCCTGACGATAGATCAGCTCTAGCTCATTGCCAGCTTCTGAGAAATAGTCGGTCTGCTGCGTCTGCAGCGTCACCATCACCCGCAGCACCAGCAGCGCCATAATCGCCACAATCATGCCGGCAGCGGTGGTAATTAGCGCCTCGCCAATGCCGGCTGCGGCCCGACCGGCCTCTTCGCCACCGCCGCCGCCAATATCCAGGCTATAGAAAGTCGCAATCAAGCCTGTCACTGTCCCCAACAGCCCTAGCAGCGGCGAAATGGCCACAATCGTCTCTAGCAGCTTGTCGCCCTTGCGCATTTTGACAAATTCTTTGTCTGCGGCCGTCTCCATCGCCAGGCGAAAGGTTTCCGGTGAAGCGTTGCGCAGCCGCAGCGGCGCATAGAGAAAGCGACCAATCGGCGTATCGCGATGCTGAGTTGCGATCGCGGCTGCCTCATCCAAATCACGCCGCGCCGCGTTGAGCACTTCATCAACCACCTTAGCTTCGCGCCGCAGCAGATCTGACCAAAACAGAGCCCGCTCTAGCGCACAAGAAATCGTCAGCACCGAGGCCCCGAGAATGGGCACCATTACCGGGCCACCTTTCGCTAAAAAATCAAATACAGTTGCCATACTCGTTTGGGTGAGGGCTAATCATCGGTTACATCGGGTAGCTCAGCCTCGATGACGGCAGGGTCTCGGGGGGAGCTCGGCTCAGCCGCTGACTGAGCCGCTGGCTGAGTGAATTGGCGCTGTGCGTCTGATGCTGTCGCAGCTGAGTCAGATGCCCCTGCTGCAGCCGTGCCTATCGGCTGTCGTACCTCCTGCCAGGTGAGATCGCCAGCTGCTTCTACTTTTACCAAAACAGAATTTACCCGGTCAGTACCCAGGGTGACACCGCCAACCACGTCACATTCAAACGCCGAGCCACTCTCGCTAATGCGATAGGCAGCCCCGCAGTCGATCTCTGCTCGCTGGCCTAGCTCTCGGCTAAACGTGCGCTGAATCTTATCCTCTAACGAGACTAAGTTAATCAAAACATCCGAGCTAGGCACCTGCCAGTCTAGCGTCCCCTGGTCATCCTGCTGGGTCACGTGGATGGTAAACATCTCGCCGCTAGGCAGCTCACCCACGCAGCGAAAATAGGCGCCCGCCTGCTTGCCAATGCCGCCAGGGCAACTCACGGATTTCAGCGAAACCCGCCTGCCTTGGCGTTCAATATCAGCTTTGATATCGGCTTCTACCCGATTGGAATTCAGCCGATAGCAGCTAGACAGTGCCACAGGCCAGAGCAGCAGAAGCAGCCGCCATCTGGGAACCATTTGCTTCGTCAACTGAAAAATAACCAGCCTCACTCTACCAGTGCCTCCATGATGGCAGGTAAAGACAGGATTAAGGTAGAAAGCATCAAGCCTTTGCAATCACCCATTTCGGGTGCTGCGGGTTAATAGCAGGATTGCCATTATAAATATGTGTCAATAAAGCATTAGAAGAAACGCTCAAGAAACGGATTCTTCCTATTAGCTAAACGGCCATTTAATCTATATAAAATGAGGTGATCTACTATGCCTGCTCAACCTACTGTTCAGCATTCAGCAACAGAAACCTATTCCAAGAACATTCAATGTGTCTTGGCACCGAAGTGCGTGTTCGCTTTGCGCTAGAAGGCGTTGGCGGCAAAGCTTCTGAAGAAGATGTCGAAGTCATGCTAACCACTAAAAAGGACGAGTATGAGTACAATCTCGTCTGGACCGGCACGCCTAAAAGCGCTAGGCTGCAGCCAGGGCTATATGCGATCGCAGCGGTTGCTCAAGTTGGTCCGGTCAAGCATGAATGCAGTCAGCCAATCATTGGCTATGGCTACCTAGCAGGTGCACTGCTACAGGTCTACGCGGCCTAATTGAGGCTAGCGCAGCAACTGAGTTGCTAACCCATCTAGATTAGCTAATTAAAGATGATAGACCAGTCCGTCTTTTAGGCCGGCTGGTCTATTTTTTGATCAATAAAAATTGTTAGCAAAACTGCATAGCTCGATAAAATATAGACACTTTCTAAACTTAATAAGCTCAAGCAGCTTTTAATTTTGAGCGGTATACTACACGGCATATCACAAGAGATATTGCAGGCAACATAGCCATGAACGCTCAAACTTTCTATCCATCGCGCAGCGTGATTCGCTGTAAGGCGACTGAGCAGCTCACGCTTAGGGAGTTGCGCTTAAATGAGCCCCCTTGATTTTCTCATGTTGAAGCGATGGTAATCGCCCATTTTGGTAGGTCTGCAGACGGGTGCCAATCAACCCGATAGGCTTCGAGAGTTTGCTTATCGACTTTGCTGCGCTTCGGAGTTTGCTCTAGCCGCTGCTGCTGCTGAAAAAAGCTGAGCGTTGGGAAAATACCGATGAGTTCAAACATGTAGGCCATGGCAAGAAATTGAATCGAATTTCAAAGCAAGCGAGCGATCAATTGAGCCGCTTTAAAGCACCGAAGGACACCAGATTTCTTTGAAGTCCTTAGCCAAAGTGAACAGCTGTTTTTGCCACCATATTTCGAGCCGTGTTTTAAGCTGACACCGCCCAAAATCAAAGCCAACGTTAGTTCGGTAAACCTCAACTGAATCTCGCGTAATTTTTAGGCTGAATTTTAACTAAACTGCGCCTGGGCCTGCCGCAAACTGTAAACTTCAGTTAAGGCCGGCCTAGGCTGTCTCGCAATTCAGCGCTGGGTTATTTAGCCCTTTGGCCCGCAGCTTGGCCCACAGTTTGGCCCGTAATTTAGCAACAGTTATGACGACAAAACGCATTAAGCTAACGGTTTATGGGACCGTTCAAGGGGTAGGCTTTCGCTACCATACGCGGCAAAAAGCGCTCGATCTAGGTTTGACAGGCTATGTCAGAAACCGCCCAGACGGCACGGTTGAAATTGTCGCCGAGGGCGATCGCACTGCCCTAGAGCAGCTGACTCGCTGGGCGCATGAGGGCTCGCCGGCCGCACAGGTGAGCCAGGTCGAGACAGCAGAGCAGCTGCAGATCAATCGATTTGAGACATTTGTGATCGATTATTAAGCTATGACCAAGCTTTTCACCTGACCAGCGGATTTTCAAACCGTAATCAGTATCTTGAGTGAGGGCCTAATCACCCAAGCAAGTATTTTATGGGGCTCTGTTTGCGAGGCCTAGGAGGCACAATATGGTTGCAACAATTATAGGCGCGCTGCTGCTGCTAGTGATTGCCGGCGGCGTGCTGTTCGTCATGCTGGTGTGGAAGGTCTACAACCGTTTGATCACCCTGCGGGCGCGCTATCGCACAGCCTATGCCCAAATCGACCTGCAGCTGCAGCATCGGTATGAGCTCGTCTCCGATCTGATTGAAACCGTTCAGCCCAGTCTGCCGCAGGCGCGCGAGCTGCTAGCTGCTGTCACCGAGTCGCGGCATCGAGCCGCTGCCACGATGGAGCGCGCTTCCTCGGCCCCAGGCGATCCGCAGGCGATGCGTCAGATAGCGGCTGCAGAAGCTCAGCTAACCAAGGCGCTGATCCAAGTGCTAGCAGCCTTAGAGCAGTCGCCCGAACTGCAGATTAACCAAACCATCAGTACCCTCATTGAGGAGCTGCGAGCAATAGACGAGCAGCTAACCTTAGCGCAGCAGACATTTAACCAAGCGATCGCAACCTATAACAAAGAGCGCGGTGCTTTTCCTAGCAATATGGTAGCCAGCTCGTTTAACTTTAATCCCGCCGGGCAGTGGCCCATCCAGACCAATGCCCCCATGGCCGCTTCTAGCGCTGTAATTTAACTCTCTCTAAGCTGGCTAGGCAGCTGAACTTCTGGTGACGCAGCGGCTATCGTGCATCGACCTGGGCCTGCTGCTGCAGCTTCCAAATGAAGCTAGAGACTAAGTTAGTAGTGACATGCGCCACAATGGGCACCCAGAGACTGCCGGTGGCGATAGCGCTAAATCCTAAAACCAGGCCAATCAGCGTTGCCCAGACCATGTAGGGCCACTGGCTGAAGCCGCTCATGTGCAGGACACCAAAGCAGAGGCTTGTCACCCCTAGACCCGCTAAATTCAGCCCTAGCGCCGGCAGCATCACACCGCGAAACAGCAGTTCTTCACTGAGCCCTGGCAGCAACCCCATCCAAATTACGTCGCTCAGCAGCAGCGGCTTCAGCACAAAGTTTAAGTAAAAATCAGCACTGCGGCGGTAGGCCGACCAAAGCTGGTAGAGCAAAGCGCTAGCTAAGGTGATGCCGACCCCCAGCCCTAGGCCCAGCGCCGTGGTCTGTAGCGTCAGCGTCAGCGGCAGCCGCACCACCGTATCGAACAGCAGCCAGACGCGGGCAATAATCAGCAAGAGCAGCGAGGTCAGCGCGATCGCAATTAAAAGCTGCACGCGGCTGAGCGGCTCTTGCTCTGGATCGTCGGGAGTAAATTGGGTCACCGGTTCGTAAGCTACAGACTGAACTCTCTCATTGTATAGACTCTCAGTCTGTAGGCACGGCACGGACACTGCATTGAGCTGCAAGAAAACCCGCAGACACGGCAGTGCCAGTCTACCGTGATGTCCGTCTAAACCGAATACCGTTGCGATTTTTAGTGACCTACAGTTTAATAATAACTTCGCTTGAATTGTTTACATTCAACTGTTTTAAATTAGGGTGAACGCTTTAATCTTCGTAGGCTTTCCAAGGCTTAGGCTGGTCTTTGAGGTGGCCGCCTGCCTATGTTGTCCAGCATATCAAACTGGCACAGTCAGTTAGAAAATCCCCCTAATACTGCTTTATGCAGCAAATTATGCGCATTTTAAGATACTAAAATTAGCTTTCTGGAAGCTCACAAATGAACAAAAATCGTTTTCTAAGTAAATCTTTCGATAGGTACAAATCAACTTTTTCAAATGTTATATTCTCTAACCTGTAGGGCATTCATTGAATAAGCTGAATCGACCGTTTTTTGACACCTTTGATATCAATTTATTAGCAAAGCCGATCAGAGTCAGCTCAAGCTTTTTCTGTAGGATCTCACCTTTAAAATATGGGACGCTCAATTAAGCCATCTTCACCGGACGAGCATATTAGCATTTATGAATGTGAAGTCCGTCTCAAGTTTCGGATCATTGAAGAAGCACTGACAGCGCGCGATCGCGATGCGCTGATAGAGA
Source organism: Leptolyngbya sp. SIO4C1 (assembly GCA_010671975.1). Taxonomy (GTDB): domain Bacteria; phylum Cyanobacteriota; class Cyanobacteriia; order Phormidesmidales; family Phormidesmidaceae; genus SIO4C1. Next base: position 16,962 of record JAAHIA010000003.1, read on the forward strand.
CACTAGTAGACGCCTTTACCTACGGCAGTGATGACTATTTAGAAGCATTAGACTCCCAAGTCAACATTCAAAAGCTGCAAGATATGGATGCCTCACCCGCCATGCGACGTCAGCTTATCCGTCTGCGCAACTCAAATCGGCTAGCTTAGCAGAATGCCGCTATACGGTGCTTTGCGAACAGTCAGCCTGGATAAAAAGCCCAGAAAAAATTTTCAGCTGCTGTTTGACAAGCGTTCGCTCCTGTAGGTATATTTATAAAGGTCAAAACAACAGGCCCCCATCGTCTAGAGGCCTAGGACACCTCCCTTTCACGGAGGCGACGGGGATTCGAATTCCCCTGGGGGTATTAAAAAATTTAACCCAAGTATGAGCCCTGTGAGCTTTAGACGCTCACAGGGCTCATGTTTTAGAGCTCGATTGCAAATTGTAAACTGCCCTTAAAACACCCTGAAAATCCCTGAATAGCCGCCGATTTTCAGGTCAAATTTTAGGCATGAATATCGACGACAAATTATCACAAGTCAATAGACGGCTGAAAGCCGGACGGGTGGGGGTGGCAATTGAAGTGCAGGGAGGCAAGCTGCGGCTGAGAGCAACCTTACCCCCGAAACCAACCAGTAAGAAGAGAGTATCCTGGCAACAGCGAATATCGATAGGACTGCCCGCTAATCTAGCTGGTCTCAGAGAAGCTGAGAAAGAGGCGCGCCTAGTAGGGGCACTGTTGGCTAGCCGAGAATTTAGCTGGGACAGATATCTCAGACCTGCCAACAACGGGACTGGGCCAACTTGTCAGCAGTGGATTACAGATTTTGAGGCTCACTATTTAAACAATGGCGGGTCAGCTTCAACCTGGCAGGGGGACTACGCCAAAGTCTTACGCCAGCTGCCCGCCGATCGCCCGCTGACGGTTGAGCAGCTAGAGAGCGTGATTTTGCAGACTAAACCCAATAGCAAAAGCCGCGTGCGGGCCTGTATGGCCTGTGGCGCATTGGCTCGGTTTGCCCAGCTTGAGTTTGACCCTAAGCCCTATCGCGGCAACTACAGTCCGTCGCGAGTCAGCCCCCGCGATTTGCCCGACGACAAAACAATTGCCCACTATCGCGAGGAGATTACAAATTCAGCCTGGCAATGGGTCTACGGCATGATGGCAACTTATGGCCTACGCAATCATGAATGCTTCCATCTTGATCTGGAAGACTTCCCAATTGTGCGAGTGATGGAAGCGACTAAAACTGGAGCCCGTGAAGTCTGGCCCTGTTACCCAGAATGGGCTGAGCAGTGGCAGCTTAATCAGCCGCAGCTGCCGCCGATCAAACTTGACCGGCCCAACGATCGGATTGGGCACTCTGTCACCGCCTATTTGAGCCCAAAGCTGCCGTTCGCACCCTATGATTTGCGCCATGCTTGGGCGATTAGAACGCTTGAATTTGGCTGGCCCGATGCGCTCAGTGCTCAGCAGATGGGGCACAGTTTGGAAGTTCACAATCGCACGTATCAACGCTGGATTAGTTTACGCCATCATCAGCGCGTGTATGACTTACTAGTCAATCGGCCTGATCGACCACGCCCACCAGAGCCAGGTAAAGCTAGTGCAAGTATGAGCGAGATGGGCGCATCTTTATGAAGCCGTTCCATGTTTTAGATCCAGCTCATCAAGGCGAGCCTCACATCGCTGTCGATGCCAGCGGTAGGTCGGTCGCCATGCGGTGGGGTTGATATTGCGGTAATGGGTACCCGCAATGAAAAACTTCTCACGGTTGTTGCGCAGAAACTTTTGACTCACCCCAAGTGCCTTAGCTAGCTGCGGAGTACCCACCCATTCCGATTGCTGTTCAGGCTTTTCAGGCATGTAATCCCCCATTGGCTATCGCGATCGCATCTCTCAAATCAACTCGGTCATACGCAGCGTTTTCCACAGCTAGGCACCTCCCGCAGGCTGTGGAAAACCCCTTTCTCCCCCGGCACCCCCTCTTTCCCCTGGGGAAAATGTTTCTGAATAGCCTCCTTCAGGCGGCACACCCTTCATAAAGTTCTCTAAGGTGTGTAACCCCTTAGCAGACGGGGTGTCTAGCGATCGCACTGAAGCTTCTTCAGCCGCACTCAATTGAGCTGTATCGCCCTCACCGTGAGGAGTTACACACCATTGCTCGGGATGCCAAAGGCTCAGATACTTGTAAAGCGTCTTAGCTGAGCACCGCGCCTGCTTGCACAGCTGGATTGCCCGCTGCTTGACGCACTCAGCCAGCTGACCGGTCTTGGCCAGCTGCACTACGGCTGCCCTAATGCGGGCTTGCGCATCTTCAGCCCGCTCCTGATTGAGATTCAGCGCTGATTTATCGCGCTGCGGCGCTTCACCCAGCGGCCAGTAGTAGCGCTCGGCTGCCCGCGCCCAGGTGCGCGCCTTGCGGCTGATCTGGTGCTGATGGCGACACCATTGGAAGAAACCAGGACGCGTCACCGCGATGCGCTCCACATACTCCGCTAGCTCGTCACCCGCTAGCCGCTCAAACACTCGGCCATAGCAGGCGATACTTTTGAGCAGCGAGTTGGTCTGGCCGTTGGCTGTCCAGCCTTCTGATATCTCTGCTTCTAGGTCCAGCCGCCATAGCTCAATCGGGTGATGCTTCAGCTTGGGTCGCTTGCGATCGCAGTCGCGGCCATGCTTCAGTGCCGCTGCTAGCAAGTCCATATCCTGTGACTGCTCGGCAAACTGCCAGGCCCAGAAAAAGCGTTCTAGCCCAGCGCCGGTCGGCTGCAAATGCTCATCTAATAGGACAGACCCAGAGCCAGGCTGTAGCGGCAGGCGATGAGCGTTGTACTCAGTAAACTCGCCCAGCCACCAGCGGCCATAGCTTTTGACATTCGGAAAGGCTTCGAGCTGACCCTCAGCCAGCGTCAGCCCCTGCGCTTCGAGACCGTGCTTCAGCGTGCAGGCTAGCTCGAAGGTGTTGACCGCTTTCGGCAGCGGGCAGTAGAGGTGAACACCGCCTGACCAGGATGAGCGCACCAGCAGCGTTCTGACAATGCCGAGGGTCTCTAGCGCGGCTTTGATGTCATCGAGGCGCCGCAGGTAGTCGCTACCGGCGTCGATGTCGAGCAGAGCATAGGCAGTCGTGGTGCCAAAGCGGACGCCGACCAGCTGGGCCGCATCTTGCCATCTGAGCCAGAGGCTGCGGGGTCGCAGGGGAAAGTTTTTGACCGTCCGCCAGTTGGGTGAGGTAGCATCGTGGGTATCGCCTTCAATCGTCTCCCAGCGGTAGGTGCCGAAGATTTGACACAGCTTTGCCCCGAGTGGGTCAGACGGTAGAGGTTCAGAGAAGAGGTACATCTGTTTACCTCCCTTGCTTTTGATTGCCGCTGTGGTTGCGCCCATCAGCGGTTTTTTGTGGATTCACCAGGGTATCGAGCGCGTTTTGGTGAGCGATGAGCAGGGCGATAGTAGGACTTTCTGGCTGAATGATTTCAAACAGGTTACGCAGCGCGTCTAGCGCGAAGGAAAGGCTCTGTTTCAGCGCCTGGTTTTGGCGTTCGAGTCGCCGGTATTGGCACTCAAGTGAGTCGAGCGAGTCTGTAGAAATTGGATGCATGTTCAACCGTAGGTAGATGTGGGTGTGTAGCAGTCAGGCAAAGGGTTTGCATGGCAGAATGGGAGCAGATTGGATGAGGCTAAAGGATGAGCGAATGGCTTGACCGAATTGAGGCAACCCTCGAGAGGTTGGCTGAGGCACAGGCGCAATCTCGCCGAGCAATGGATGAGCGCTTTGCTAGAACGGATGAGCGCCTTATGGAGCTAGCAACGCTTCAGCGAGAAAATATGGCAAGCGTTGTGCAGTTCTCTGAGGAACGGCTTCAGGAAACCAATGCGCGGATGAATAGCTTGGCGAATATCATTGGCCAAATGGCTCAAAGCACTGAAGAACGCATTGATCAGGTGGCTGACGTGGTTAGTCACTTGGCTCAGGCAACTGAGGCAGGCTTTAACCGTGTGAACGAATCCATCAATCGTCTGTCTGAAAGGGTTGATAGCCTTGCCACTGCTAGCGAACGACACGATCGCATCTTGGATTACCTGCTAAGGCGAGAGCAGGAAAACAACGGCAATGCCTAAAGCAAAATGAAACCAAGATGTGATCGCAATTATGAAGCGAATGCGATCACATCTTGGTTTCAGCTGCCTACGCTGCCCGTTTGTAAGCACTTTGTCAGGCTGGCCCATTATGATTCTTATTAAAAGAATCCTGTGGCATCGGGAATAGCTATTGAAGCAGGGATGAAGGGTCTGACAACTAACTTTAAGGACATTCATAGACGCTTACTAGAGGTTCACCTCTAGTGATAAAAGGTATGTACCCCATGCAGGACAAGCTTTGGTCGGCAGAACCTGCATGAGGCATTGTCACCAGAGGTCAACCTCTAGTATGCTAAATCATATCAGAGGTTGACCGCTATAGAGGTCAACCTCTGATAA
>JAAHIA010000030.1 GCA_010671975.1 Leptolyngbya sp. SIO4C1
TGTCGTCTAGAAATTCTCAAAGGCGATCGCAAAGGTCAGCACAGCATTCGGATCAATGGCCAGTATCGAATCTGTTTTATCTGGAATGACAATGGCCCGAAAGATGTGGAAATTGTTGATTATCATTAAGGCTGGAGCAATAGACCTATGATTCGCATTCCCACTCACCGTACCCCAACCCATCCTGGCGAAATGCTGCTAGAAGAATTCTTATCGCCGATGGAAATCACTCAGCGAGAACTTGCTGAAGCCATTCATGTGCCCTATCAGCGCATCAATGAAATCGTCAATGGTCATCGTGGGATGACACCCAGCACAGCGCTGCGGTTAGCAAAATACTTCGGGATGTCTGCTGATTTTTGGATGACGCTGCAGCTGCGTTGGGATTTATATCATGCTCAACAATCCGAAGCCGAAACGCTGTCAGCTATCCAACCACGTCAGCCCGCCTAGCAGCATTTCTCTGCCGCACCCCCTGCATTTTTCGCCTGCCGTACTCTAGAACAAATCTAAAAAAACCTTGCAAACCCGTTGACTGAGCAACGCGATCGCTTTATCGTCAGTAACTAAGTCGTTAATCCACTCGTTGGACCTCATAGCGGCGACTCAAACAAAATCCAAGATCTCTTGGCGTTGCTCGCCGGTACTAGCAATACCAAGCGAGCAACTAAGCCCCCAAACTGTCCATGCCAGTCTGGCGACCTGAGCATAGTTTATGCCTTGGTCACCCCAGTTTGCACGCAAGTGACGGGGTGGCTAAGTGATTTTGGATTTTGGTTTCCTCCCAACTCATCCATACCGGAGACCAAAATCCATGCTGCTCTATATCGCTTCGGGCATCTTCGTGCCCCCGCTTTCGCCTGTCCTCACCCCGGACGAACCGCAGTTCGAGACCATTCACCACAGCCTGCGCGGCTCGCCCACCGGCGTACATCACACCGTCAAGCAGCTCCACCACCTTCGCTACGCTGACCCCAACGACTGGAGCAAACCCCAGCCTACCGGCCAAGCCGGCGAAGTCATCGTCGTCCTAACCAGACGCCTCCGACTCCCCCTCTAACCCTCCCTTACGGTATTACCGCAAACAATTCCTACCTCAAAAGCCCTCTAAACTGCGGGCAGCGCTAACTTATGCCAGCTGCCCCAAGTTTTTATACCGTCTATTTGCAGTTTTCAACATTGAAAATTGGGCAATAGTTACCTAGCATTGTCTAAGGTAAACGCTGTGTTCTGTAGTTCGCAACGCTTTAAACGCTTCCCTGCTGATAGTTTGCTCTGTCGCCGGAGCAATCGCTTGGTTCCAGCAATATCCCGCATCTATAATGTTCGTTCCTAGTACCAAACACGTTATTCACTACCGCATTGCGCCAAAATCAGGCAGCGTCCGGCTAACCTTCTGGGAGATGGCACCGAGGCGCCCAAAGCAGCTGTATCCCTATCTATATATTGCCAACTATTTACTTGACTCTATCGAAGAAGCCCATCAGCTTTTGAGAGATCATCTCTACGTCAACGGGGTTGCTTCGGTCGAGAGTCTTAAGTTTTCGCAGCAAGGGCAGATCAACGTCACACCCTATCCAGCGCTGTCGACAAGCTTCAATATTGGCTTAGAGGCCGTCGCTGAGCAAGCTTGCTAAAGGTCGTCCTAAAATTCATCGTCGGCATAGCTGGGCATGGCCGCTTCACTATCTCGCCGTGAGCCCAGCAAATCGAGCCGATCGACCCGCACCACTGGGCTCGATCGCATTGCGCCCGACGCTTTGTCCTGCCAGGTGTCAATCTTTAAGGCACCGGTAATGCCGACCAGGCTGCCCTTGCGCACGTAGTTGGCAGCAACTTCTGCCGTGCGGCCCCACAGCTCTAGGTTAAACCAGTCTGGCTGGTCGCTATTGCGGCTGCGCCGATCGACTGCGATGGTAAATTTGCAAAGGACGTTGCCTGACTCAAAGTAGCGAACCTCGGGGTCTCTGCCGGCGCGGCCAACTAAATTAACGATGTTCAAACTCATTGGGCTAATATCTATGGCGCTATTACTAAAATTTCCTCAGCTAACCTACCAGGAGTTTCCTGATTTAATTGTCGGCTGAGCGAAAAAACTAACACAAAGCAAATGTAGCTTCGGGCGTTGGGCTGCTGCCTGAGCACTGCCTTAGTAACTGTGCTAATAACTGTCTTAGCAGCAGTCTTAATAGCAGTCTCAGTAGCAGTTTTCTCGGCTATCACTAGTTCATATTTACTCTAGCGTATCTGTCTCTAGCGTATCTGAGCTGGTAACCAGCGTGAGGCACTGAGCAGCCTGTAGAGCGGCTGACTGCAGCTCGCTGCATTCGCTTTTCGGGGACAGCTTTAATCTTAAAACACAAGTTAGAGTCGCTGCTAGCCTGCTGAGCAATAAGCTGAGAAGCTAGCTGCTGAGGCAGTTTGCCAGTGTGACAGCCGCTGGTGATGGCACAGCCTAACGCAAGCGCTGAGGATGCCTACGCTAAAAGCTAATTGAAAGCGTTAATAGTTTTGACTAGACGGTTAGATACGAAACGTAATAAAATCCACACGACCCGTCGAACATCTCTGATTTCCACCACTTAGTTTGGGGGCATTGTAAGCAGTGAGTTTATTAGATCGATTTTCCTTCTCCCGCGATATGGGAATTGACCTCGGTACTGCCAATACGCTGGTCTATGTCTCTGGTAAGGGAGTGGTCTTACAAGAGCCCTCAGTCGTTGCCCGAGACAAAGATGGCAAGCCGCTGGCAGTCGGTGAAGAAGCCAAGCGCATGCTGGGTCGAACGCCAGGCAATATTACGGCGCTGCGGCCGCTGCGCGACGGCGTAATTGCCGATTTTGACACGGCTGAGCTGATGCTCAAGCATTTTATTCGGCGCGTGCACGAGGGGCGCGCCCTAGTTTCACCGCGCATTGTGATTGGCATTCCTAGCGGCGTCACGGGCGTTGAGCGCCGAGCGGTAATGGATGCGGCTCTCCAGGCGGGCGCGCGGATGGTTTATCTGATTGATGAGCCGGTTGCAGCAGCGATTGGTGCGGGGCTACCGGTGGCTGAGCCAACTGGCAACATGATTATTGACATTGGTGGCGGCACCACTGAAGTCGCTGTACTCAGCCTGCAGGGCACCGTGCTGAGCGAATCGGTGCGGGTTGCCGGCGACGAGCTGACCGAGTCGATTTCTCAGTATATGAAGAAGGTGCACAACCTGGTGATTGGTGAGCGCACGGCTGAAGAAATCAAGATTAAAATTGGATCAGCCTACCCCAGCCCTGACGATAGCGAGACGATTTTAGACGTTCGCGGGCTGCACCTGCTATCGGGCTTGCCGCGTACCGTAACGGTCAAGAGCGCTGAAATCCGAGAAAGCATGGCCGAGCCGCTGTCAGTGATCATTGAGGCGGTCAAACGGACGCTAGAAAGGACGCCGCCAGAGCTAGCCGCCGATATTATCGATCGCGGCATCATGCTAGCGGGCGGGGGCGCGCTGCTCAAAGGGTTAGATACGCTGATTAGCCACGAGACTGGCATCGTGGTTCATGTGGCAGCCGATCCGCTGAGCTGCGTCGTGTTGGGGACCGGGCGCGTGCTCGAAAACTTCAGCCAGATGGAGCGCGTCTTCAGCGGTCGTTCGCGTGACCTGTAACGCCTATGTTCACACTTAGACGCTGGTGGGATAGATATGCCGTTAAAGCAGGGCTAGTCGTACTGGCCATCGGCTGCGCTTGGACACTGCGCCAGACAGATGGAGCGCTGGTCTATGAGGCTTATCAGCTGCTGACCCGTCCGCTGCAGCCGGGGCTAAGCCGAGCTGAGCGGCTAGAAAATGCCTATGTGCTAGAGCTGCAGGAGCGCGTCGTTGAGCTAGAAAATCAGAATCAAAAGCTGCGCGAGCTGATTGACTATGAGTCTAAAACCACTCGGCCCAGTATTTTAGCCGCAGTGATTGGGCGCAGTGCAGACAACTGGTGGCAGCAGGTGACGCTCAACAAGGGCAGCCGCGATCAGGTTAAGGCTGGCGACGTGGTGACCGGCCCGGGCGGGGTGATTGGGCGCGTGGTGGCAACTTCGGCCAACACCAGTCGGGTGCTGCTCGTGAGCGATCCCACCAGTCAGATTGGAGTGAAGGTCAGTCGCAGCCGGTCGATGGGGGTGGTCAGAGGGCAGTCGGATGGCCGCATCGTTATGGAATTTTTTGATAAGGTGCCGGACGTTAAGCCAGGCGATGTGATCGTGACCTCATCCTATAGCCGCCTGTTTCCCAAAGACATTCCCGTGGGTCGAGTCGAGTCAATTGACTTAGAGAAAGGGCCTGCGCCTCAGGCGATTATTCAGCTTTCATCGCCCTTAAATATCTTGGAGTGGGCCACGATTCATCCGTTTGAGCCGATCATGGACGTAGATGCGCCCCCGGCCCGTATCGTGGATGACGAAGATGAGCGTTGACGCTCTAGCCTGCTATCCTAATTTGCTATTGAGATCGCTACCAAGCTTACTATGACGTTTTCTCGCCGCCGCCGGCAGCAGTCTGAGTTTCAGCGCAGCGCACTCAACTGGTGCGTGACGATTGGCTCTGTTTTTCTCTGCCTGCTGATCTTACCGACTCGCCTGCCTGGCACCGAGCTGCTCGGCATCTCACCCAACTGGCTGCTGATTTGGGTGGTGGCTTGGAGCGTCAATCGCATTCCTTTTGACGGTGCGATCGCGGGCCTGGTTTTAGGCTTACTGCAAGATGCTTTGACAGCCCACTTTCCGACCCATGCGCTCAGTCTGATGGTGGTGGGCTACCTTACCGGGCGGCTGCAAAAGCAGCGCTACATCCAAGAAGACATTGTCTCGGTGGCGCTGATCGTCTTTGGCATGGCGGTAGTGGCTGAGACAGTGATGGCGCTGCAGATTAGCGCTCACTACCTGCTGGTGCCCAGCTCGCCCTATCCGTCGCTGGGTGAAATTTGGCTATATCAGCAAAAGGCGGCGCTCAGCTCAGCAATTTTAAGCAGCCTCTGGGCACCGGCGCTCTACTATCCGCTCAAGCGCTGGTGGGAGCAGTATCAGCCTCGGGAGCTAGACTAAACCTCCCTAGCACCGCGTCCCCCGTCTCCTTCAGCCCAAAAATTTATTATTGACAATCACTAAGCCACCTGTAGCACCCTACCCGTTAAAACCAGCTGTACCGACTGCAGCAGCGTTGCCGTTAGCTTAGTGGGGTTGAGCTGCGTCAGCCGGGCCTGGCTGCGAATGCCGCAGGTCAGCGCTACGGTTTGAATGCCGGCTCGCTGCCCGGCGATGACGTCAGCTTCGGTATCGCCAACCATCCAGGCATTGTGAGTGGCAAATCCGAGCGCCTGCTGCGCTGCGATCGCCTGCTGTAGCAGCGCCACCTTTTGCTCAACCCGATTGAGGTGAGCCGCCCGGGCATCTGAGGCCCCAAAGATCTGATCGACGTGCTGGCTTAAGCTGTGCGCTTCTAGAAACGCCTGCACCTGCTCTGGCTGACGCAGCGTGACCAGCACCAGCCGGACGCCTGACTGCTTGATTTGCTGAATGGCCTGAGCGGCGTCTAGCTGTAGCGTATCCCAGCGCAGCAGATGCGGGTGGTTGACCAGCTGCGCCACCTGCTGTAAGAAAGGCTCAATCGCGTCGTCGGGTAGCCCAGAGCGAGCAGCAATTTCTGCATCGGGCACGCGCGTCTGCTTCATCTGCCAAAACTGCTTCTTCGTCAGCGGCTCAATCGGCAGATCTTTGCCATGCTGAGTTTGATAGATAGTTTGCAGCGCAGATAGCCCGAGGCGGTAGGTTCGGTAGTAGCGCTCCGAAACATCTACAATCGGGCCGTCAAAATCACAGAAGAGAATAGGCGTAGAAGCAGGCTTACGCTGAGCATTAATGAAATGAAGCAGCCTGGAAGAAAGTGACAACGTTGTGCGCCTCCTAAACGATATGCCCAGCTCGTTGCTTAATAGTTCTTTAACTTTAGCAGCAATTTCTGATTTGTGTGCTATGCAAAAACTAAAATGCGATAGTCGCAACGCCTACACAGCAAATTTAGTTTTTACGATTACAGGGGTAGCATACCCAGCTGCTACGTCGAAGCTTCACGCTCAAGCAGCATCGTTACCGGACCATCATTGGCGATCGCAACCTGCATCATTGCACCAAACTCACCGGTTTCGACAGTCAGGCCGCTAGCGCGCAGCTGCTCTACAAAAGCCTCATAAAGCCGAACGGCTTTGTCAGGCGCAGCTGCCTGCGTAAACGAGGGCCGTCTGCCCTTTTGGCAATCGCCATAGAGCGTGAACTGGCTAACCACTAGCAGCTCGCCTTGAATATCTTGGACAGAGGCATCAAACCGGCCCTCAGGTCCCTTAGGAAACAGCCGCAGCGACAGACGCTTGGCCGCCATCCACGCTAGCTCAGCGGCGGTATCCGTTGCGGCAATACCAACCAGCAGATTGAGCCCGCGCCCAATCTTGCCGACCACCTGACCAGCCACCATAACTTCAGAGGCAGTGACGCGCTGAATGATCACCCGCATGGGCTGATTAAACCTCTGACCCTAGCCGCCGAAGCCGCGCCCGCGATTCGCCGACGGCGTACAAAAGCATTTTTCAATCTGTTCTTGCAGCTGAGCCTGGTCTAAGTTCTGACCAATCAGCACCAGCTGCGTCTTCTGAGGCCGATTGCCCCACTCCTCGTCTTCGAGCGAAAATCGCTTGCCGCTCAGATGGAAAATATGACGCCTTGGGCTTTCGTCAAACCAAAGAATGCCCTTGGCCCGAAAGATATTGGGTGAGAGCTGATTGTCTAGAAAATACTGAAACTTACGAATCGCTAGCGGCTGATCCCGCTCGATTGAGATAGAGGTAAATCCGTCTACCTCTATGTGCGAATGATGGGCATGGTCGTGGTCGTGCTCGTGCTCACAGTGACCATGCTCATGATCGCACTCAGAATGATCGTGATGGTCGTGCTCGTGATGGTCATGCTCGTGATGGTCGTGATCGTGATGGTCATGACCGTCAGCTGCGCCAAAGTACTTATCTGACTCAAACAGACCCACGCTCAAGATGAGGGGCAGCGGCACCTGTGACTGAGTAGTGCGCAAAATACGCGCGCCCTCTTTGACCTCACGAATTTTAACTTCAAGCAGATCGAGATCGGCTTCATCCACTAGGTCAGCCTTATTCAGCAGTAAAATATCGCCGTAGGCAATCTGGTTGTAAGCTGCCTGAGAGTTGAAAAGATCTAGGCTGTAATTTTCGGCATCTACCACCGTCACAATCGAGTCGAGTCGAGTCAGATCGCGCAGTTCGGTACCCAGAAAGGTCAAAGCAACCGGCAAGGGGTCAGCGAGTCCCGTGGTTTCAACCACCAAATAGTCAATCTTGTCCTGGCGCTCTAGCACTTTGTAGACCGCTTCAAGCAGATCGTTGTTGATGGTACAGCAGATACAGCCGTTGCTGAGCTCTACCATCGTGTCGTCTTCGCCCGTGGTAATGAGCAGATCGTTATCAATGCCGATTTCACCAAACTCGTTGACCAAGACGGCCGTCTTCAGCCCTTCCTGATTGGTCAAAATGTGGTTGAGCAGAGTGGTTTTACCGCTGCCCAAAAAGCCCGTAATGATAGTAACGGGTAGCCCATGCTTAGAGTCATCCATCGGTTTTGGCTGGGTCGGCATCGTAGCAGTCATAGGTCTCAAGCAGGTTGAATCTAATGGTCTAGGAACTAGCGTCGGGCAGTCTTGGCCTTAGCCTTTTTCCAATTATGGCCTAATTGTTTGAGGAATTGTTCGAGGCATCTGTGCGTCAGTCAGGTAAATCTAGTCGGTAAATCTAGGTCGACGAGCTGTTTGGCAAACCAGGCAGCGGCGCTACCGTTACCTCGATCAATCTGAGCAAAAGTTGCGTCTAGCAAAGCAATCGGCAGCCCCTTCAATGCTACCGATGTTGCAATTTGCCGATAGTGATGGTCGGCCTCCAGGCTAAAGGCAAGAACGCGCCGCGCGGCCACCTCTATCACCCAATATTCAAGAATACCGAACGCTGCATAGAGATGCTTCTTTTCGTCTAGATCGGTAGCTAGCGTCGTATCGGCAACCTCGCCAACCAGATCAGGCGCGCGCCACTGATCGAGCCACTGATCGAGATTGATAAATCGTCTATCACCGGGCTGGCGTTTAGGTGAACCCTGGCCAACATATAGAACCTGATCGGGGGCGGCGCGGCTTGGCCTGTCTTCTCAAGCTGACAGCGCCCTAGCGAATCAAAAGCCACCTCAGGCTGCTGGGCAAACCAAAGCGTCAACAGCATCATCAGCAGATCGCAAAACCTAGCGTGATCGATCCCGTCTGCGCCCATTTCAGCTAGGAGATATCCTTGTTGATAAAAGAGTTTGACATGCTCTAACTCGGTGTCATCGCGCACAGCAGCGTAGTCATTCCAACTGGCTGGCTGCCACTGAGGTAAAGCTGTCTGAAGCTGTGAAGAGGCCAAGGTCATGAGCAAAAAACAAGCAGCGTTTTGCTTCTAGTATAGGCTTGCAGCTTTATCGAAATGCCTAAAGCACCTTACCATGAAGACTGCCCACCGAATGCTGCCATAGCCCTGATGAGTTTAGTCCTCTACAATACGCTGTCTCGCCGCAAAGAGCCGTTTGAACCAATCGAAGCTGGCAAAATCAAGATGTACTGCTGCGGGGTGACGGTCTATGACTACTGCCATCTGGGTCATGCTCGCTCCTACATTGTCTGGGATGTAATTCGGCGCTATCTGCAGTGGCGCGGCTATAGCGTACGCTACGTGCAAAACTTCACAGACATTGACGATAAGATTCTCAATCGAGCCCGGCAGGAAGGCAGCTCAATGGAGGCCGTCGCGAAGCAGTATACGCAGGCTTACTTTGAGGATATGGCACAGCTGAATGTGCTAGAAGCCGACAGCTATACCTACGCGACCCACACAATTGACGGCATTCAGCGACTGATCCATGAGCTAGAGCAGAAGGGCTATGCCTATGCCGCCGAGGGCGACGTTTATTACAAGGTGCGCCAGTTTGAAGGCTATGGCAAGCTCTCGGGCCGAAAGCTCGACGATATGCAGGCCGGGGCCAGCGGCCGAGTAGCAGCGTCAGAGGTCAAGAAGCAAGACCCCTTTGACTTTGCGCTGTGGAAAGGGGCCAAGCCGGATGAGCCCGCTTGGGAGTCACCCTGGGGACCGGGTCGACCGGGCTGGCATATTGAATGCTCAGCGATGATTCGCGAAGGGCTCGGTGAGACGATTGATATTCACATGGGCGGGGCCGATCTGCAGTTTCCGCACCATGAGAATGAGATTGCTCAGTCAGAAGCGGCAACTGGTCACCCGCTGTCGCGCTACTGGATGCACAACGGCATGGTGAATGTCGAAGGTGAGAAAATGTCGAAATCGCTTGGCAACTTTACCACCATTCGACAGCTGCTAGAGGCACCGGAGGCTCCACCGCCAGAGGCGCTACGCCTGTTTGTATTGCAGGCCCAGTATCGTAAGCCGATTGACTTTACAGCAGACGCGATCGCATCTGCCGTCAGCAGCTGGCAGACGCTGAAAGAAGGGCTGCTGTTTGGCTATGACTATGGCCATCAGCTAGGCTGGCCAGATGCTGCAGACGAAGCGTTTGGCGACCCGGCGGCGATGCGAATTGATGCCGAGAGCCTTTCGGTACAGCAGTTCCAGGTTGCAATGGATGATGACTTTAACACGCCTGGCGCAGTTGCGGTGCTGTTTGATCTGGCTAAAGAGCTGCGACGGCAGGGCAATCTGATGGTGCATCAGGGGCAGGCTGATGCCGATGCCGAGGCGCTGCGGCAGCAGTGGCAGACGCTGGTGTGCCTGGCGCAGGTGCTCGGGTTAGAAGCTGCACCAGACCCAGCTGAGGCCGAAACGACGCTGAGCGACGCTGAGATTGAGGCTAAAGTAGCGCAGCGCCGGGTGGCGAAAACAGCGAAGGATTTTGCCACCGCCGATCGAATTCGCGATGAGCTGAGCGGGCTGGGGATTACGCTGATCGATAAGCCAGGCGGGGTGACGCAGTGGCATCGGTAGGGTGCGATCGCAAATGAATAGTGCAGATCAAAGCAATACCGACCAAAGCGCGCTGACCGAGTATCTACGGACGTTTCTAACAGCAGAGCGGCAGGCGAAGATCGAGGCGGTGCTGGCCCAGCGAACGCGCTATGTCACAGTCGTGCTCGAAGATGTTTACCTGACGCAGAATGCCAGCGCAGTGCTGCGTAACTGCGACAGCTTCGGCGTGCAAGATGTGCACATTGTTGAAAATCAAGCCGGCTTCAAAATCAACCGGGATGTGACGCGGGGCTGCAACAAGTGGCTAACGCTGCATCGCTATGCTGAACAGCAGGGCAATACGGCAGCCTGCTTGCAGCGGCTCAAGCAGCAGGGCTATCGGCTGGTGGCAACGACGCCGCACACAGAGGCGCTCTACCTGCCGGAGCTGCCCCTCGATCGGCCACTGGCGCTGCTGTTTGGCGGTGAGCAGGCCGGGCTCTCAACAGCGGCGCTGACCCAGGCTGACCTGCAGCTGCGCATTCCGATGTACGGCTTTAGCGAAAGCTTTAATCTGTCGGTGAGCGTGGCGCTGTGCCTGCAAAGCCTGTGCGATCGCATTCGCCCATCGCAGCTGCCCTGGCCGCTCACCACAGCCGAGAAATCTCAGCTGCGCCTGGCCTGGTATCGCAAATCTTTTCCAGCTAGCGATCGGCTCGATAAGCTCGAAAAGCGATTCTGGCAGCAGCGAGCCGCCGGCTAAAGTCCGTATTCCTCTAGGGTTTCGTCTTCTAAGCTGTCGGATAAACTGTCCAAGTCTTCAGCAGAGAGGTCGTAGCGCAGCTCCTGCAGATTCTGATTGCGGCTGCGGCGCGAGGTGCGACGATATTTCTTGGCTTCTAGCTTCGGCTCGTGCTGAACTGTCCCAGCTTCGCCCATCTTGATCTTTTCAGCGGCCTCCTCATCTCGGCTTTGCTCCAGCTTCTGCTCGTGCTGCAGCGCTTCTTCTAGCAGCAGCAGATAGTGGTCATAGCGCTCCCAGTCGCCGCGTCGTACCGCACAGCCGGGCTCATCGCGGTGCAGGCAGTTTCTAAACTGACAGCGCTGCTGCGCCAGCCGCGCGCGGATTTCTGGAAAGCAGCGACCCAGCGCTTCAGCTGTGCAGGTGATGTCGGGCTGATTAAAGCCAGGCGTATCGGCTAGAAAGCCGCCGGTCGGCAGCTCGAACAGCTCCACATGGCGCGTGGTGTGTCGCCCGCGCCCCAGCTTGCCTGAAACCGCACCGGTACGCACCTGGCTGTCTGGAATCAGCCGATTGATCAGGCTGGATTTACCCACGCCCGAGGGGCCAGCAACCACGCTAATCTTATACTGCAGCTGCTGAATTAGCTCAGCCGGCAGCTGCCAATCGTCACGCAGGCTAATACAGACAGGCGCATAGCCCCACTGCGCCAGTCGCTGCTGCCAAGCGACAACCTGAGGCGGGCTAATTAGATCGCGCTTATTCAAGCACAGCGTTACCGGCACGGCTGTCGACTCGGCTTTGACCAGAAAGCGGCTAAGCTGTAGCGCATCAAGCGCAGGCTCGGCAAGCGCAAAGACCAGCAAAATCTGGTCAACATTAGCGATGGGTGGCCGATCAATGGTGGTTTTGCGCGGCGCTACCGCTGCGATCGCGCCGCGCCGATCTAGCCAGTCTAGCTCCTCTACCTGCACGCGATCGCCAACCAGGACCTGCTGCCCCAGCTTTTTCAGCCGAGCCCGGCGAGTGCACAGCACGGATACAGATGCGGCTAGCGCCTCAGTCAGTTCGAGCTGAACCCAGTAAAAGTTGGCCTGTCCAGCTGTCACCGTCCCCCAGGCAGACGAAGGTAGCGCCTCAGTCGTTTGCTGCTCGGGTCGCGCCGTCACCGAACGCTACTGCGGCCGCCGCACCAATACGGCAAAATACCCCTCTGCTTGGGCTTCGATTGCTTCGACTGCATAGCCGTCCATTTTTAAGCTATCCGGCACCTGCTCAATTGGCTCACCGGCATCCAGCCAAACCTCCAGCAGTGCTCCAGGGTCCATGCGCTCTAGCTTGAGCTTGGTTCGCACAAAGTTTAGGGGGCAAGGGGTGCCTCTTAAGTCAAGCTGATCGTCTACCACCGTACTATCTCCTCCGCTGTCACGACCCGCTAGCCGCGAAACAGCCCTCCTAAAAAGCCTTCAATGCCGCCTTTTTCCACCAGATCGCCGCGAATTTCTGCCAGCTTCGCAAGCAGCTCTCGCTCTTCTGTTTTCAGGCGAGTCGGTATCTCTACCTTAACTGTGAGCAAATGGTTGCCGCGACTGACCGGGTTGCCTAAGCGAGGGACGCCGTGATTTTCCAGCGTTAGAACAGTGCCTGGCTGTGTACCAGCCGGCACCTGCACATCAATCGGCCCGTCTACGGTATCTACCTTGAGCTGACAGCCCAAAATCGCCTGCAGATAGCTAATCTTCAGATCCGACAAGATGTTGATACCGTCACGTCTGAATTTTGAATCTTCGTTAACAAAGAGATAGACGTAGAGATCTCCTGGCGGACCGCCGCGCTGACCGGCGTCGCCTTCGTTCGATACTCGCAGGCGAGTGCCGTTGTCCACGCCAGCCGGTACCGTAATCTTGAGTTTTTTGGTTTCTTGCTTGTGGCCGCTGCCGCCACAGACTTCGCAGCGATCTTCTACAACCTCGCCCGTGCCGTTGCAGGTGGGGCAGGCAGAGACCTGAGTAAAGCTGCCAAACGGCGTGCGAGTCGCGCGTCTAACCTGCCCAGAACCGTTACAGGTAGAGCAGGTGCGTGGCCGCGTACCGGGCTTAGCGCCCGAGCCCTTACAGTTAGCACAGGTTTCTAGATGGCTGATCTTGATTTCTTTCTCACCGCCAAACACGGCCTCTTTGAAATCTAGCTTCAGATCAAGCCGCAAATCATCACCGCGCATGGGGCCGCGTCGCCGCGCCTGACCGCCCGCCCCGCCAAAGCCGCTGAAGAAGCTCTCAAAGATATCGGCAAAGCCGCCCATATCAGCGAAGTCTTGGAAGCCTGCAGCACCCGCAGCACCGCCTACCCCAGCTTCGCCAAAGCGATCGTATCGAGCCCTAACCTCCGGCTCTGACAGCACCTCGTAAGCCCGATTAATTTCTTTAAACGTATCTTCTGCACCCGCGTCCTTATTGACGTCTGGATGATATTTCCGGGCTAGACGCCTGTAGGCACGTTTAATTTCATCTTGGTCGGCACTGCGTGAAACACCAAGGACTTCGTAATAATCACGGGCCATAGAGCGTTAGTTAAGTGAATTACAAGCAGCGTTTAGGGTAAAGCCGCGATCGCAGATCGCGCGCTGTGAATACTTTTAACATCGACTTATATCGACATATCTAAATATTGTACGAAACCATGCCCCATTTACTAAGTCGCAATTTCCGTACCCCTGCATTCGGTTCACTAGCGGCTATTCAATCGCTTCATAGTCAGTGGTAATTGTGGAGTCCAAGTCAAACTGCTCAGTCAGGTCAATCGCGATGGTTGCCGCTGCCGAATCGTCATCAGCCTCATCATTAGCTGTTTCCGCATCCGGGCTGCTGAGCGACTCGCCAAACGGATCGAGATCGGTGCTGCCTGCAGCTGCTTCTGAGCTCTCGACGGCTGCGTCTGGGTAAGTGCCGTCTCCGTCTTCAATTGGGACGCCGCTATCCGCTAGATCGTAGTTTTCTTCGTTGGCCTGCTGATAGAGCATAGAGCCAATGGCAAAAATGGTCTGCTGCAGATCGTCAAGCGCCTGCTGCAAATCTTCAGCTGCTACGCCTTTATCCTGCATGGCAGCGCGCAGCACCTGAGCTCGTTCGGTGGCTTCTGCCGCTAGCGTTTCGCCAATCAGATCGGCGTTGTCTCGCATGGTTGATTCGTAGCTGTACAAGAGCGTATCGGCCCGATTCTTCAGATCGGCCACTAGCTTGCGCTGATCGTCTTCGTCAGCGTACATTTCGGCTTCGCCGCGCATCCGCTCTACTTCATCCGGAGTGAGGCCGCCCGTATTGGTGATGCGAATGCTCTGCTCGCGACCGGTGCCTTTGTCGCGAGCGGCCACTTGTAAAATGCCATCCGCGTCAATCTCAAAAGACACCTCAATTTGCGGAACGCCGCGCGGGGCCGGTGGAATGCCGGTAAGCTCAAACCGACCCAAGCTTTTGTTATCTCGTGCCATGGCTCGTTCGCCCTGCAGGGCGTGAACTTCGACCGAGGTTTGGCCGTCGGTGGCCGTCGAAAATACCTGTGTTTTGCTGGTAGGGATGGTGGTATTGCGCTCAATCAGCTTGGTGAAGACCTCGCCAAGGGTTTCGATCCCTAGCGACAGCGGCGTGACATCTAGCAGCAGCAGGTCTTTCACTTCACCGCCAAGCACCCCAGCCTGAATGGACGCGCCGAGCGCAACCGCCTCATCGGGATTGACGGAGCGATCTGGCGTCTTGCCACCGAAGTAGTCAGTAATGGCTTTTTGTACTGCCGGAATGCGCGTTGAGCCCCCCACCAGCAGAATGCGATCAATGCCATCTGGCGATAGATCGGCATCCTTGAGCGCCTGAGCTACCGGCTCTAGCGTGCCTTCAATCTGCGATCGCGCCAAATCTTCAAACTGCGTTCGAGTCAGCTCCGTCTCTAAATGCTTGGGACCAGTTTCATCAGCGGCAATAAAGGGCAGGTTAATCGAGGTTTTCGTCATCGTCGACAGCTCGATTTTGGCCTTCTCAGCCGCCTCGCGAATCCGCTGCAGCGCCATGCGGTCGTTGGTTAGATCCATGCCTTCCTGCTCGCGGAAGCCCTGCAGCATCCAGTTGACAACGCAGTTATCGAAATCGTCGCCGCCAAGATGGTTGTTGCCAGAAGTGGCCTTAACTTCAAATACTCCGTCGCCGAGCTGCAGAATAGAGACATCAAAGGTGCCGCCACCGAGGTCAAAGACCAAGACAACCTGATCTTGATCCTGCTTATCGAGCCCGTAAGACAGCGCCGCCGCCGTGGGCTCGTTGATGATCCGCAGCACCTCTAGACCAGCGATCGTACCGGCATCCTTAGTGGCCTGCCGCTGCGCGTCTGTAAAGTAGGCCGGCACCGTGATCACAGCCTGTGTGACGGCTTCTCCTAAATAGGCTTCAGCATCCTTCTTCAGCTTTTGCAAGATCATTGAGGATACTTCCTGCGTGGTAAAGGTAGTGCCGCGAATCAGCACGTCTACCGTGTCGTCCTTACCGCGAACGCAGGTGTAGGGAACGCGCGAGCGCTCCTGCTCTGTATCATTCCAGCGGCGGCCAATGAACCGCTTGATGCTGTAGACCGTATTTTCAGCATTGGTTACGGCCTGCCGCTTGGCCAGCTGCCCCACCAGCCGTTCACCGTTCTTGGCAAACCCGACAATACTGGGTACGGTTCGTCCTCCCTCAGTACTGGTAATGACAACCGGCTTGCCGCCTTCTAAAACAGCGACGCAGCTGTTTGTTGTGCCCAAGTCGATGCCGATGACCTTTCCCATAGTATGTAATAGCCTAAAAGCGCTTATGCTGTTAACCTAGCGTGGGTCTGCGATGGCGCTGTGCAATCGCGGCAGAGCGCACTGCTAAAGCCGCTCTAAGATTTCGCTTAGAATACGGTAATGCCCTACCGACCGTCAGGAGAGACCCTGCTGACTTCAACAAAACTTTATGGGCTTTGGTCCGGGCCTCGGTCGGCCAAGTTAGCAGCCGCAGCTCACCTGAGGTCTGGGCAATTCCGCCGTTAGCTTAAGAACGGTTGCTTAGAAATGCAGTCATTCTAAAGCTATTCCGCAGCAGTTGAGGGTTCACCTGGCGCTGCCACCTTAACCATGGCATGCCGCAGCACCCTATCTCCTAAAAGATACCCTCTGACTAGCTCTTCGATAACAGTACCTTCCTCATATTCATCCGTAGGTTCACGCATCACCGCTTCGTGCAGATTGGGATCAAACATCTGTCCCTCTGCGCGCATTGGCGCAACACCTAGGCGCTTAAATGCTTCTACCAGCTGCTTGTAGACACCCTGATAGCTTTTGTGAATAGTAATTTCACCGTCCGTCTGAGGTTTAATTTGAGCCCGAGCTCGCTCAAAATTGTCAACCACCTCTAACAGAGTGCTAAGCGTATTGCATTTAATTTGAGTTTCTAATTCTTCCTTTTCACGACCGGTGCGCTTGCGAAAATTTTCAAAATCAGCCGTAATTCTGAGGAATTGACCGGTGCGATCTTCCAGCTGCGCCTTCAGATTAGCAATTTGCTGTGCCAGTTCGGCAACTGTTTCGCTGTCTGCGGCCTGCTGTTCATCGGCTGGCTTTGCCTCATCTGATGCCTGAAACGGTTGATCAAAGTCAATTTCGACTGAGGCATCTTCCTCCCGAAGCTCCTCTAGCTCGTCATTGACCTGATCAGCGTCGTCTTGAACGTTATCTGTAGGATTTACGTCCTCTACCATGCTCAAACCTCAACTCAGTGCCTCGTTGCACGTTGCTTCAAAATGTGTCATCAGCATTCCAGTGTAGAGGATGACCGAAGAGTTGCCCACACGGGCTAGACCAGTGGTCGGCGCAGCGGCGGCTCAAGCGGCTTGCGATCGCGCTAAGCCCAGCAGCTTTAGCGCTTGATTTGGCGATCGAGTCAGCCAGCGGGCTCGCCAGGCATCCGGCCAGGCATCCAGAACGATGGCTAGCCCAACGCTGGCTGACAGGCTATCATCAGGTGAAAGTGGCCGCTCTAGAGGGCAAACTGCCGCGCTATCGTTCGTCAGGTGACGATTTCGCTATATTGAACGAGGGCAGCGGCGGCTCTTTAAAAATCTGTGCCGCTGCAGTGCGGCTCTCGGCTATTGAGTAGCTGATGAGCTGCTGTCCATTTGCTCTAGCTTGCTGGGCACCCTTTCTTGTAAGGATTTTCTGAATCGGCTATGACCAGTTCTTCATCTCGAAAAGCACTTGTTCTTCAACGTAGTTTTTCGCCTTTTAGCAATAAGCTAGTTCAAGCCGGCTATGTTGATACTGATCAGATGCAGCAGGCGCTGGTCGAAAGCCGGAAGTCAGGGCGCTCGCTCACCGATGTTTTAGAGTCAATTACCGGCCAGCAGCTGTCTCCGGAGCTGCTGCGGCAGTATAAAAAGCAGCAGCTGTTTGAGCTCAAGATTCTCTATGGCGTCGAATCGCTAGATCCTGAGATTGACAGTATTTCGGATACTCAGGTCGGTCAGCTGATTGGCGATCTGATTTCAGTCGATATCTGCCGGCGGCACCGCCTGCTGCCGCTGTCTAAAACTGAGGAAGAGGAGGGAACCACGGTCTTAGTGGCCATGGTTGACCCTGAAAACTTAGAGGCTCAGGACGACCTGAATCGAATCTTGAGGCCGCATAGCTTTAAGCTGCGGCGAATGGTGATCACCGTTGAAGACTATCAGCGGATGATGTCGACCTATCTTGACGAGCAGGTTGCCAAAGAGAAGCAGCGAGATTTTGAGCAGGCCGTCGATGTCAACGCCAACCTAGAAGACCTAGAGCTTGAAGGCTTAGATCTCAAAGAAGCAACGGATGAAGAGTCCGATCTAAGCGCAGCGCTGCAGGATGCGGGGGCGGCACCGGTGATTGCGCTAGTCAATAAGATTTTGGTGAAGGCGCTGCAGGAAGGGGCCTCAGATATCCATGTCGAGCCGCAGCAGGAACATTTGAGAGTGCGGTTCCGTAAGGATGGCGTCTTGAGACAGGCGTTTCAGTCTTTTCCTAAAAAAATTATTCCGGCGGTGACAGCGCGCTTTAAGATTATCGCCAACTTGGACATTGCCGAGCGCCGCATTCCGCAAGACGGTCGAATTCGCCGGGTCTTTCAAGATCGTAAGGTAGATTTTCGAGTCAGCACGCTGCCTAGCAACTATGGCGAGAAGGTCGTGCTGCGGATTTTAGACAACGCCGCCACTCAGCTTGGTCTCGATAAGCTGATCACCGACGCCGAAACATTAGAGATTGTCCAAGAGATGGCCAGTCGCCCTTACGGCCTGATTCTAGTGACAGGACCAACCGGCTCTGGTAAAACCACCACGCTCTACTCGGTGCTCTCTGAGCGCAATGATCCTGGCGTCAACATCAGTACGGCAGAAGACCCGATTGAATACACCCTACCTGGCATTACGCAGGTTCAGGTGATTCGAGAAAAGGGGATGAACTTTGCCTCAATTTTGCGGGCGTTCTTGCGGCAGGATCCAGACGTCATTCTAGTGGGTGAGACGCGCGACCCAGAAACCGCCAAAACCGCTGTTGAAGCAGCGCTGACGGGCCACCTGGTATTAACTACGCTGCACACCAACGATGCCTCCGGTGCGATCGCGCGCTTGGATGAGATGGGAATTGAGGCATTCCAGGTTTCTAGCTCACTGATTGGCGTGCTGGCTCAGCGCTTAGTCCGCCGCGTTTGCGCCGAATGCCGCATTCCCTACACCCCAACCCATGAGGAGCTAGCCCGCTTTGGCCTGACGGCTGCCGGCGATGATTTCACGCTGTATAAAGCCAACCACGTGCCCAACGAAGACATTGAAGCCGCCCGGGCTGCCGGCAATCTCTGCCCGGTCTGCCAAGGCTCTGGCTATAAGGGGCGCGTCGGCGTTTACGAGGTTATGCGCGTGACTGAAAACCTGCAAAAGCTGATCTCAGACGGGGCTCCAACCGAGCATATTAAAGAAGCTGCGGTCGAGGAAGGCATGCAAACGCTGCTTGCCTACAGCCTCAACCTAGTAAAGCAGGGATACACCACGCTAGATGAGGTTGAGCGCGTCACCTTCACCGATACTGGCCTAGAGGCGGAGCTTAAGGCTAGGCGCAAGAGCGTCTTGAGCTGCAATACCTGCCGGGCTGAGCTACACCATGAATGGTTAGACTGCCCCTACTGTTTGACCCCGCGATATGCCAGCTAAGCATGGTTGACTGCTTGCCCTAGCCGGGCTGCAGCTGAGCCAAAGTCGTTATAGTTTAGTCACCTTATCACTGATTAATCACTGAGGTAGCCCTATGGATTTAATGATTGAAGACCTGATGGAAGAAGTGGTAGAGCGCGGCGGGTCTGACCTGCACCTCTCAGCCGGGCTACCCCCCTATATTCGCATCAGCGGCCATTTGACCCCTACCGAGCATCCGCCCCTATCGCCAGAGCAGTGCCAGCGGCTGATTTTCAGCATGCTCAACAACACGCAGCGCAAAACGCTAGAGCAAACCTGGGAGCTAGACTGCTCCTACGGCGTGCGAGGGCTGGCCCGCTTTCGCGTCAACGTTTACAAAGATCGCGGCACCTACGCGGCCTGCCTGCGAGCCCTCAGCTCCAAAATTCCTAGCACTGAGCTGCTAGGGCTGCCGCCAATTGTCACCGAGCTTGCCCAGAAGCCGCGCGGACTGGTGCTGGTGACTGGGCCAACCGGGTCAGGTAAATCAACCACGCTGGCCTCGATGATCAACAACATCAACATGACGCGGGCCGAGCATATCCTGACGATTGAAGATCCGATTGAATTCGTCTACGAGCCGATCAAAAGCCTGATCCACCAGCGGCAGATTGGCGAAGACACCAAGAGCTTTGCCAACGCGCTCAGAGCGGCGCTGCGCGAAGACCCCGATGTGATTCTCGTGGGTGAGATGCGCGACCTAGAGACCATCTCACTGGCAATTTCTGCGGCAGAAACGGGGCACCTGGTGTTTGGCACGCTGCATACCAGCTCCGCCTCGCAGACAGTTGACCGGATGGTAGACGTGTTTCCCCCGGAGCAGCAGCAGCAGATTCGGGTGCAGCTTTCCAACTCGCTGGTGGCCGTCTTAAGTCAAACCCTAATTCCCAAAGCGAATCCGAAGCCGGGCGAGTTTGGTCGCGTCATGGCGCAGGAGATTATGGTGGTGACGCCCGCCATTGCTAACCTGATTCGCGAAGGCAAGACGGCGCAAATTTACGGGGCGATTCAAACGGGCGGTAAGGTTGGCATGCAGACGCTAGAGATGACCCTAGCTAACCTCTACCGAGAAGGCACCATCAGCTTTGAGCAGACGATGGCGAAGACATCGCGCGCCGACGAGCTGCAGCGGCTAATTGGCGGCAATCCCAACGCGGCTAAGCAGCAGGCGCCGCGACAGGGCTCCTACGCGGGTACCCGACGCTAGCGCCTAGAAATTCGGGCTTGAAATTACGGGGGTCAATCAGGGTAGCCTAGTCGCGCAGTCAGTGAGCTAGGCTACTCTAGTTTTAAAGGGGTTGCACAGCCACCCGGAAGGCTGTATAAACACATCCAAAGCATTCGAGCATTGAGCTATGCCTATTTACGTCGCTACGGGTCGAGATACGACTGGCCGCGCCAGACGCGAGAAAATTGCCGCTGAGTCACCGTCTGAGGCTCGCAATCTGCTGCGCGATCGCGGTCTATACATTCAGAGCATTAAAGAAGATCGTGGGCTCAATCTCGATCTTTCAGAGCTCAAAACCTCACTGGCGAGGGTCACGGTCAAAGACAAGGCGGTATTCTCTCGTCAGTTTGCGGCGCTGGTAAATGCTGGGGTAGGCTTAGTGCGCGGGCTGGGTATCTTAGGCGAGCAGTGCCCCAACCCCAAGCTGAAAAAGGCGCTGCTTGAAATTAATAGCGACGTTCAGCAGGGCACCAACCTCTCGGATGCGATGCGCAAGCATCCCCAAAGCTTTGATACGCTCTACACCAGATGGTGCAGGCAGGTGAAACCGGCGGGGTCTTAGACGAAGTGCTCAACCGCCTGTCGAAGCTGCTCGAAGACCTCAATCGCCTGCAGAACCAGATCAAGTCAGCCATGGCCTATCCGGTTACCGTGGGCATTTTGGCCACGGTCATCTTTGTGGCAATGACGG
>JAAHIA010000300.1 GCA_010671975.1 Leptolyngbya sp. SIO4C1
TAAACAGGTTCAGCCTGGGTCGGTGGAATGATTCAGTATAATCATCCCTCCGACCCAGGCTGAACCTGTTTAAAATTTATTCATCATCTCTTGTCAGGTCGTCTACCCATGCAAGCAGAACCTCGTCCGAAGAAACTGCTCGACCAGGTTAGGGACGCGGTTCGCTTAAAGCATTATTCCTACCGCACAGAGCAAACCTACGTGCAATGGATTCGTCGCTATATTCTGTTTCATGACAAGCGTCATCCCCGGGAGATGGGTGTTCCTGAGATAAGGGTACTGTGCACATTGATGCGGAAATGTACGCTAAGAAGTAAGAGCGCAGCAGATTTTCAATCAGACTTTTTATTGAGTTCTCTATAGAGAGTAGAGCGGCCGATGCCGAGCTGCTTTGCAGCTTCTGTGGGAGAGGTTCCTGCCTTGATCAGTTTGAAAGCTGCATCGAGCTTTTTATGATCCAGTGATGGTCGCCCCAGACGTTTTCCTTTGGCCCGTGCGGATTCAATGCCGTCTTTGGTGCGCTCGGCAATCAGTCGGCGTTCAAAATGGGCGATCGCCCCGAAGACATGGAACACGAGTTCTCCGGCAGCAGAGGAGGTATCGATGTTCTCTTCCAGGGACAGCAAGTCGATTTGTTTCTGTTTGAGGAGTTCTACCGTTTCAAGGAGTTCCCGCAAACTACGCCCCAGGCGATCCAGCCGCACCACGCATACCACGTCTCCAGGTCTGGCATAGTCAATGAGGTCCGCAAGTCCTGGCCGAGCAAAACGACGACCGCTGACCACATCTTCAAAAATCCGAATAGCACCTTTCTCCCGGAGGCGATGCTTTTGAGCATCCAGGTCCTGAGCATGAGTAGAGACCCGTGCATAGCCGAGGATATCAGGCATATCGTCCCTTAAACGTTCCTTTTCAGGGCACCTTACTCCGCCTCACGATCCTTAGAAAATAAGCCAAGCTGCCGATCCACCGGCAGCACTACATCCGCTTTACGACGTGGCCGCCTGCTGCTGGTCGTATCTGAGCCAGCAAAGCCTTCCATATCAAACAGACTGGCTTGCTCTGGCTCGCTGGCTACCTGAGTCTGCTCAGCTTCTACTGATTTTGGGGCTGCGATCGCATCCGGCGGGACTGCCTCATCGGCGCTGCTATCAAATAACGCATCCGGGTCTGTCAGCAGCAGCTTCAACTTGGCTTCAGCCTGTCGTTCTTTGAACCACTGATTGAAATACCGCAGCTGCGGGGTCGGGCGGCTTTCCCCTATGTCCAGGCTGAGTGTATTGCCGTGGCGAACGATAGCCTGAAGGTCCTGGGCAACGACCTGGATGTAGGTCATGTTGAATGCATCTCGGCTTACATCAATGCAATCGAACTGGGCGCATGAGCGCGGATCAATGCCCTGATGTTTCAGTTCTTCAGCACAAGCGATCACAAGCGCCCCGCCGCCAGAGGCTGGTTCGCTAATTGTGATGATGCCCTGCTCCTCAAGCACCTCGCGAGCATTGGCTAAGACCATCCCTGCCAGCAGCCTTGAAAGGCTATAGGGTGTAAAGAACTGACCTTGCCATTTGCTGAGCAGTTCTTCCTCTCCGGCTAATTCTCCTAAAAAATCACCATCCTGCAGCTGGTGGGCCATGAGCGTGATGCCCATGAGCTTTGCCATCTCGGTCAATTCACTGCGGTCATAGCGTTTGGTGACTTCCAGATACTTTTCCTCAAGCTGATTGAATGTCTCGTCTTTCGGAAAATCCCCGGCATGGTAAGGGGCCTGGTGCAACGTGATGGCCGTAATTTCCAACCAGTCGCTAAACACATTCCATTTATGGCGGCTGCCTGATAAACCGTTTAAGGTATTGACGAAGTCTTTCTTCAGTTGTGGGTATGTCGGCATGAATCATAATCTTTCTGATGAGGGGGTAGGGGATAAACATCCTGTCTCGCCTGTCGCAGAGCGCATCATAGCGGCTGGGATAATGATCGCCAGCAGCAACGACAGTGCGGCCATCGACCCATCTCAGGGCTCTGCCGGGATGCTATGTAGTGTGGCAACCGCCTTAGCAGCATCTGAGGATGATGCAGGGGCAGGGCGCGACAAGCCACACCCTGCCTGCTAGCTCATTCAGCTGGCTGAGATCGCACTGCTTCTAATCGCTTCAGAACAGCGGGCAGATCTCTCAAGGCTTTGAAGGGAAGAAAGTGATTGGTCCCCCCGCAGTAGTCCCGACGGCCCTGACAGCGGCGGTAAAGGATTTGCATCATCGGCCCGCTATACGGTTGTGAGAACGTACATACAGGTCATCGGTGTGCAGGGTTATCTCGCCGCTCACGGCAATCCCAGCCCGGTTGATGCGCAGGTCATAGCTGCCAGGTGCATAGCCCAGAGTATGGGCAATTCGCCGCAGTACCACCTTGCCGGTGCTCAGAAAGTCGAGCTTTGCTTCCGGGTATGGATAGTCAGGGCTGCATGTTGCAGCGGCCTGCAGAAACACACAGATGTCTGCGTCCAGTATTTTGCGTTTACTCATGAAGAGTTCCTTTCAGTTGGGTTGGGGGTGATGTGCGTCATCACCCCTTGGCCCTCGCCGAGAGCGGGGGATAGCAAAGCCAGCAAAAATCGACCGGCGGGGGCGGGCCGGAGCGCAGCGACAACACGGACCGGACTATTTTTGTTGGCGGCGCGTGGGGGCAGCGCCCCCTTAGGAATCGCGGGAATGGGTCATACCGCTGCACGATGGCCAGTGGTGCTCCAGGTTTGCGTCGTTCACCAAGTCACACTGTCTGCTCTTAAGCAGGCGCTGTGTCAGGAATGCTTTGCCTGCAACGCTATAGCGGCATAGCTCTATCTCCTGAACTTTCGTAAGGAGACGCTGTGCCGTGCCTTTTGATTCTCAGTCTGAACAGAGAACTCACTACAAACACCCAAGCGGTGTTTTGATCTTCGGGGACTGCCTCAATGTCATGCAGTGCCTGCCCAGCAGAAGCATCGATTTCGTGCTCACCGACCCGCCTTATCTGGTTCGGTACAAATCAAGGGATGGCAGGTCAATTGCAAACGATGTTGAGCAGGACTGGCTACTGCCTGCCTTTGAGGAGGTTTATCGTCTGCTTAAACCTGATAACTTCGCTGTGTCGTTCTATGGCTGGCCGAAGTGCGATGTCTTCATGGACGCTTGGCGGCAGGTCGGCTTTCGGATTGTCGGTCATTTCGTGTTCGTGAAAAGCTACAGCTCCAGTACGGGCTTTCTAGCCTATCAGCATGAGAATGCCTTTCTACTGGCTAAGGGCAATCCGCCAAAGCCGGAGAATCCCATCCCGGATGTGTTGCCGTTCAAGTATTCCGGCAATCGACTGCATCCCACCCAGAAGCCGGTACAGCCGTTGCGCGAGCTGATTGGTCATCTCTCAAAGCCGGGTGAAACTGTGCTTGATCCCTTCGCCGGGTCTGCCTCAACCGCTGTCGCCGCGCATCTAGAGGGCAGGGAGTTTGTGGCGATTGAGAAGGTGCAGGAGTACTTCGACATTGCTCAAACGCGGCTCAGCAAGACGAAGCCCCGTCCTGTTGAGCGTCCTGTTAAAAAAGCGGCTGCCGGTCGCTAAAGGTCTGCTACGACTGGTCTCTCTTTGTTTAGCGAGGAGAGACCTTTTCAATCAGTCTTGCATTCCAGAAGCAGCGGGATATTGTCACCCGATGGATACCGAAAAGCAGTATCGGGTAGGCGAGCATCGTCTGATTCTGGGCTGGCGCGATACAGAGCAGTTCTACTATGCCCGTATTGAGACCGAGCAGGACAAACCGGATAGTCTTTGGACGCTCGCCGAGCCGCGTGACAAGCTCAACCAGCTGCTGCAATTCGCCAGTATCAATCTACGTTCTGTCACCGGACTGGAGACATTTCAGCTTTCTGCTGAGGATTGGGCTGCCTTGCAGGAAGCTCCCGATTGCATTCGCATCGACCCGGCGCAGCTGCAGCGGCTGGATATCTTAGACACTGATTACGTGCAGGTACCGGATTGGGTGACAGACCCGTATTTTGAGCAGCCCGGTATCGCAGAAGATATCGATACTCTCTGCCAGGACAGGCTGGCCGCCTGTGTCGCCCGGCTGGTCGAGCTGCAGCATATCGAGCATAGTGGGGAACCGCTCGACGACTATGGCAGTGTGGAGGACAGCCGCAATCGTGCGATCGCAGAAACGGCAGCCTTTCTAGCTGAAACAAGCCGCCTGCTCTCAGACGAACGGCTGCAGGTGCTGAGCAGCATACCGTTCGACAACCTGTGGCATATCAGCGAGCTGTTCACGGAGGCAGAGATTGAAGATATCGACGGCTTTACCTGCGACCTGTGCCGCTCTCGGCTAAGTGACTTTCCCAAAGCCATTCAGCGCGGCTACGATCCCACCACCGGCCTGCCGCTCAGCTTCGCCGAATCAGAAGGATTTTCCTGGGACAATACCACACCATCGTCAGCAGCGTCGCTCTATCAGCAGTATGGGTTTTCAGAGGAGGCAGCCTGGCAGCTGGTGCACATCCAGCGCACCGACCCGCGCGATCGCACCGAACAGGATTGGGCTTTTCTGTCAGACGCGCTGCAGCGGCTCAGCGACTGTACCGAGCAGCTGAGCGAGGTATGGGGGCTGGAGGCTTAGGGACATTCCAGTCCTGCCAAAGGTTCAGGCATCATAAAACAGGCGACACAGCTTTGTTTTACCGCTATACTGAATCGACTAAAATGAGGAAATCAAAGCAATAGGATGCTATGGAAATCCGTGAGCACTTGAGTCAACATATTGCCGCTCTGCCAGGACATCTGGTTAAGGAGGTGCTGCTGCGCTGGGTAGAAACCTCGGATTTCAGCGTCGTTGCTTTGGATCAAGCCCTGGCAGAGCAGGAAGCCGCCTTAGACAGTAGTGCTAATCCATCAGACACGGGCTATCCTTACACAGAAGCCGCTTTCCAAGAGGATGACGCTGCCTGGCAGCAGTTTGAAGAAACCGGTGAAAGCTATAGCCATGAAGAGGTTGCGACGTGGCTAAAGACGTGGGGCACTTCTGAAGATTCAGCCACATGTCCGCTTATTCCGTAGTCTGGTTACGTCGCTCTCTCAATGACTTGCAGCGCCTTGCCGCCTTCATCGGGCCGAAGAACCCGGACGCTGCTAAACGGGCTGTAGATCGCATTCTGCAAGCCGTTGCGACGATTGCTGATATGCCTGGTATCGGCGTCAGCCTGCCGAGCCGGCCTCAATACAGTGAACACACAGCGCATTTTGGCAAGGGCGCTTACATCATTCGCTACCGCGTCAAAGGGCAGCAAGTTGTGATCGTTCGGATCTGGCACAGCCGGGAAAACCGACCTCGGTGACAATTAGATTCACTAACTTTTTACGATTTGTTAGTAAATTAACGAAAGTAACCTTTATTTGCTACTAGAGAAAATTTTATGAGCAGCCAAGCGAAATATGTTGGTTCTGTCTATTTTTTATTGTATCGACAGATCTGTCAGCTTTGCCTGTCGCTTGCCGTCTCTCACAGGTCAGATTGAGGACTTTCTTTGTCCTGCTCAGAAATTTACAAAGCTGCGCGATCGCATTTCAGTTCTGTCGATTGAAAGTTAGATAGACAGAAACAATCACAGTTTCGTCTTGTCGCCATCACTATTCATCAAGCCGATCAAACTGCCATAGAATCTGATTGCCTTCTCTGCGAACACGAGAGACAATCCAATTCCGCCAGGCAAAGCACTCACCCCGGCTAGTAATCGCACTCGGCTGCACTTCCATAATCTCAGCCAGCTCATTGCTGCTGATGAAGTAGCCATTCTCATAGATGTGATCAGCCAAATCCAGCGCTTTTTGAATGGCGTCTAGTCGAACGATCCGATCTGACTGATTCGATTCATTGCTCACGTTTTTGCAAACTCCTAAATGACTTTCCATTGAAAAGTTTTCGTGCTGCATCCTTTGTTTTTGCACTTAACTGAAACTTTGCCAGCAGTATTCGGCTTTTTAGCTTTGTAGCTAACGGAATGAGTTCCACAACTGATTGACTGACAAAAGTTATTCAGGCGCGTATGAGTACGTTAGTACTCTGAACTCCAGACGATAGGCTCGTTTCTCGTGTTGTTTGCGCGAGGCCATCGCCGGGTCAGGGTCACGATTGGTTGTG
>JAAHIA010000301.1 GCA_010671975.1 Leptolyngbya sp. SIO4C1
TTGATGACTTTGTGAACAGTACGATTGTCCCGTTTGACGGACCAAGCGTGGGTGACTTCGGTGGTCCTGAGTTCTACGACATCCTGGACATCGGCGGCGGTAGCTTTGGTGCTGGCGTCAACTTTGCTTTCTCCGACAACCTAGTTCTTGACCTGGGCTACTCAACCGGTGATGGCAACAACGGTGACATCGGCATCTTTGACAACTATGAGTACATTGCTCAGCTAAACTTCCTCAGCGATGGTTTGATTGACGCTGCAGTCGCTTACCTGGATGGTAATGCAGAAGGTGGCGAAGCAGTCGATTATGTCATTGCAGGTCTGTTGAATCTAGACTTCGGTGGCTTCGAGGTCGGCGGCTACTATGCTTTCGTTGAAGACGAAGATGGTTTCGATGTAGACGATAGCTGGATGGCAGGTGCTTCCTTCACGGATTTCCTGAGCACAGGTAATACTTTGGGTGCTTACGTGGGCGAATCTTCTAATGAAGCCTTTGACTTCGTTGCTGAAGGCTACTATGAGTTCGCTCTGAATGAGTTCATCACCATCACGCCAGCAATTCTCTATGCTGAGCTAGATGACGATGATGATGATGCCTTCTATGGTGTTCTTCGTACCACCTTCCGCTTCTAAGCTAAGCACTTAGCTTAAGTGACAAAGGCCCCGCTACAGGCGGGGCTTTTGTTTTGTCTGTAAGTCGCCTTCATAAATGACCATTCCCCACTGGACAACCGGAGTATACTAGAAGCGGTGTTGCCGGCTCTATCGCGCTGTGGAACTGTCTTGCAAAAGTGAATATGCGCTGCTGGCGCTGCTGGCACTGAGCCTGCACTACGGCAAAGGCGAGCCGCTGCAAATTCGCCAGATCGCCGCTCAGCAAAGTATTCCTGATCGCTATCTAGAGCAGCTGCTAGCAACGCTACGGCGGGCTGGATTTGTCAAAAGTCAGCGCGGTGCCAAAGGCGGCTATTTACTTGCCTGTGAGCCTTGGAAAATTACGCTGTTAGACGTGATTAGCTGTATTGAAGGCTTTGATAGCCGCGAGGCTGAAGTCACAGCGGGCACAGTTGAGAGCACGGTGGTTCATCAGCTTTGGCAGTCGGTGCGACAGGCTGCTGAAGCGGTTTTATCAGAGCATACGCTGCAGGATCTCGTCGATCAGCGCAATGCTAAGCAGCAAGTCGATTTGATGTATTACATATAGTACAGCTCAGCCCTCATCAGAAAGCATGGCTATGCGCATTGCTCAAAACATTACCGATTTGATTGGCCGTACTCCGCTGGTGCAGCTCAATCGCATTCCTCCAGCAGAAGGCTGCGTGGCCAAAATTGTGGTCAAGCTAGAGGGAATGAATCCCTCTGCTTCAGTCAAAGACCGCATTGGCATCAGCATGATCAATACGGCCGAGGCCACGGGTGAAATCACGCCTGGTAAGACAACGCTGGTTGAGCCGACCTCTGGCAACACAGGAATCGCGCTAGCCATGGCGGCTGCCGCTAAGGGCTATCGGCTGATTTTAACGATGCCAGAGACCATGAGCTCTGAGCGACGGGCGATGCTGCGAGCCTATGGTGCAGAGATAGAGTTAACGCCCGGCAATGCTGGGATGTCTGGCTGTATTCAGCGCGCTCAAGAGATTGTCGAAACGCTGCCGGATGCCTATATGCTGCAGCAGTTTCGCAATCCGGCTAATCCCGCAATTCATCGCCGGACGACGGCGGAAGAGATCTGGCAGGACACGGATGGGCAGGTGGATTTCTTTGTGGCCGGGGTAGGCACCGGCGGCACAATCACCGGCGTGGCCGAAGTGATCAAGTCGCGCAAGCCAAGCTTTAAGGCGATCGCAGTTGAGCCAGCTAACAGTCCGGTGCTCACCGGTGGCAACCCAGGACCGCATAAAATTCAGGGCATCGGGGCTGGCTTTGTGCCCGATGTGCTCGATGTGCGCCTGATTGATGAAGTGATTACGGTAGCGGATGAGGATGCGATCGCGTTTGGTCGTCGCCTGGCGCGCGAAGAAGGCTTGCTCTCGGGTATCTCTAGCGGTGCGGTGCTGTGGGCCGCAGTGCAGCTCGCTCGCCGCCCCGAAAATGACGGTAAGCTGATTGTGATGATTCAGCCTAGTTTTGGTGAACGCTACTTGAGTACGCCGCTGTTTCAAGATCCTGAGCTGATGGCCCCGTTGGCACTGAGCTAATCTGCTCTTACAATTTTTCTATGACAGCCAACCATTACGACACCTTAGGCATTTCTGAAACCGCGACGCAGCCTGAGATCAAGCAGGCCTATCGGCGCTTAGCAAAGCAGTATCACCCTGATAGTCAGCAGGTTGAGGCCAGCCACGAGGCCATTTCTCAGGTGAATGTGGCCTACGAAGTGCTCAGCGATCCGCAGACCCGTCGGCAGTACGATCAGCAGCGGCAGTACCTGTCGCAGGTGGCAGCAGCTGGTATAGAAACTGACAGGCGCACCCGCTACGAGCGCACCGTGGATATCCAAAACCACTACCGTCAGCGGCGGCAGGCTGGGCAAACCGCAGACGATCAGTTTCAACAGTGGATGCGGCAGGTCTACAGCCCGATCGATCGGCTAATTGGCAAAATTATGAGCCCGCTAAAAAGCGAAGTTAGGGCGCTATCTGCCGATCCGTTTGACGATGAGCTGATGGAAAATTTTCAAGGCTATCTAGAGACCTGTCGTGAGTCGCTAGACAAAGCGCAGCAAACGTTTAAGTCGATGCCGAATCCGGCCAAGGTGGCTAGCGTGGCCGCTAATCTCTACTACTGCATGAATCAGCTAGAAGACGGCATCGAAGAGATGGAACGCTTCACCTATAACTACGATGACAGCTATTTGCACACCGGCCAGGAACTGTTTCGGATTTCGGCTCAGCTGCGGCGAGAGGCTAAGACTGGGGTGAAGGAGATGGGCTGATGAGTGGATGGGGAGATGGGGAGATGGGGAGATGGGTGGGAGCTGCCGGTTGAAGGTAGACACAGGGCGCTGTCTCAACTTGTTACAATAGATGCTTAACATTTCTCAACCCGGTGACGCTGATGGCTCTGCCAGTAGTTGCAATAATTGGTCGGCCCAACGTGGGCAAATCTACTTTGGTGAATCGGCTAGCCGGTGCGAAGGAAGCCATCGTTTACGATCAGCCAGGGGTGACGCGCGATCGCACCTACCAAACTGCGTTTTGGAAAGATCGCGAGTTTCAGGTTGTCGATACCGGCGGGCTGGTCTTTGCCGATGACAGCGAATTTTTGCCGCACATTCGAGAGCAGGCGCTGGCAGCGCTGGCAGAGGCCGCAGCGGCAATTTTGGTCGTTGACGGTCAGAGCGGACCCACCGAGAGCGATCGCGAGATTGCCACCTGGCTGCGACAGCAGTCGGTGCCGGTGCTGCTGGCCGTCAATAAGTGCGAATCGCCAGAAGCCGGGATAATACAGGCGGCTCAGTTCTGGGAGTTGGGGTTAGGAGAACCCTATCCGGTCTCAGGTATTCACGGTAGCGGCACGGGTGAGCTGCTGGATGCGCTGGTATCGCACCTGCCGGCGATGAGTGAGCTAGAAGCAGACGATGAAATTCGCGTGGCGATTGTCGGTCGGCCCAACGTGGGTAAATCGAGCCTGCTGAATGCGTTTGTTGGCGAGAGCCGCGCCATCGTTAGCCCCATTTCTGGCACCACGCGCGACACCATTGACATGGTGGTCAGCCGAGGCGAGCAGCGCTACCGGCTAGTCGATACGGCCGGTATTCGCAAGAAGAAAAACGTCAGCTATGGGCCAGAATTTTTTAGCATCAACCGCTCGTTTAAGGCAATTCGGCGCTCAGACGTGGTGCTATTAGTGGTCGATGCGGTAGACGGCATTACTGAGCAAGATCAAAAGCTAGCCGGGCGGATTGAAGATGACGGTCGCGCCTGCGTGGTGGTAGTGAACAAGTGGGACGCGGTTGAGAAAGACTCTCATACAATCTACGACTACAACCGGCAGATTGGGGCCAAGCTGTACTTTTTAGACTGGGCTAAGCGACTCTACGTCAGCGCTCTGACCGGCCAGCGCGTGCCAAAAATTTTAGATGCGGTGGATGAAGCCGTCGCCCAGCACCGCCGTCGCGTCTCTACCTCGGTTGTCAACGAAGTGTTAGAAGACGCCGTTAGCTGGCATACGCCCCCCACTACGCGGCAGGGACGGCAGGGGCGTATCTACTACGGTACGCAGGTGACGACGCAGCCGCCCTCGTTTACGCTCTTTGTCAACGATCCTAAGCTGCTAACAGATAACTATCGCCGCTACATCGAGCGACAGTTTCGCGAGAATTTAGGGTTTGAAGGCGCGCCCATTCGGCTGTTCTGGCGCGGTAAGAAGATGCGCGACCTCGATCGCGACAGCGTTAACCGCGCCACCAAGGTTTAGAGGAGCTGCGCTATGGACCTGCTGCGATCGCTGCCCATCGGACTCTATCTAGAGCAGCCGGTCACCTGGCTGCACCGGATTGATCCTCGGGTAAAGCTGGTCTGGCTAACTAGTATTTTGCTTACCCCAATTCTGGCGAATGCGGTCTGGCGGGTGGCGCTAGTCGGGCTGCTGGTTGGTCTGACGGTATTGGCGCGCATTCCGCTGCGCGTGTGGCGACAGCAGATGGGCTGGCTGCTGCTGCTGGCGCTGCTGGTTTCAGGGCTGATTTTGATCATGCCGGACGGCATTGCCGCAATTCAACAGTCGCGCCTGCCGACGCCCGCCGCGATCGCGTCGCTCGAGCCTGCCCCAGAAACGCTGCCCAGCCTACCGCAGCCGACCGGCTATCGCTATACCCTGATTGACTGGGGCTGGCTGCAGATCACGCAGCAGTCGCTGCAGCTAGCAGTTCGGGTTGGCACGCTGCTGTTTACGATTATCTACGGCACAAATCTATTCCTGCTGACCACGGCCCCGGAAGAAATTACTGCTGGAATAGAAGATTTGATGCAGCCGCTGCGCTGGTTTAAGCTACCGGTGACCGAGATTGCGCTGACGCTGACGCTGGCGCTGCGATTTATCCCACTGGTGCTAGAGGAGGTGCAGAACCTGATTCGCTCGGTGCGCACGCGCGCTATTAACTGGCGCAAGCTCGGGCTGCGTAAAGCCTTTCAAATTTGGATTATGGTGGCTGAGCGACTGCTAGAAAACTTGCTCTTGCGGGCTGAGCAAATGGCGAGCGCCATGCAGGTACGAGGCTTTACTAGCCCTAACCAGCACCGGGTGCAGTGGCATCAGCTGCGGCTGCGCTGGTGGGACTGGGCAGTGCTGCTGCTGCTCGGGCTGTTTTGGTGGGGCCGCTTGACGGTAGGAGGCACCTTTTGATCCAGCCGCGATACTGGCGCTGCCTACCGCTTCAGCATCGAACGGGTTCCGAGGTTTTTGCAGCGCTGTTTCAGGGGCGATCGCAGATTGCCACGCTGCTAGAAAGCCCAGCGGGTGAGACGACAGCAGCGGCGCGCTACTCGATTTGCGCTGGGCCACCGCTGGTGACGCACGGTCAGCGGCAGCTTTGGACGCCGCCGCTGGGTGAAATTTTGCCAACGCTGCGGCGCTTTTTGCAGCCCGCTCAGCTGTCTGACTGGGTAGCGCCCGATGCTGAAGTCAGGCCCGATTTGACGCTGCCGTTTCTGGGCGGCTGGCTCGGCTGGCTCGGCTATGACACCGCCTGGGAAATTGAACAGCTGCCCTATGAAAATGCCGATCCGCTGCCTTTTCCAGTGGCCTACTGGTACGAGCCGGCCGCGTTTGCCATCCTCGATCATCAGGCCCAGCAGCTTTGGCTGGCCGCGATCGCGCCCGCTCAGCTCGAGGCTATGCAGCAGCAGCTAGCCCACCCTCAGCCGGTGCAGCAGTCCTCTAGCGATCAATCATCTGTAGGTCAGTCCCCCAAACCGGTAGAACAGACGGGGCTACCAAAATTCAGCTGTGGGCAAAGCCAGTTTGAGCAGGCCGTGCAGCGAGCAAAGCAGCACATCCGCGCGGGCGATGCATTTCAGGTCAATCATCGCAGCCTGCAAGACCCCGGAACCCAGCTACTGGATGAAACCGTCGCAGGCGAAGTCGCTGGCCTATCCTGCGGAAGTTACGGTTTTCAGCGACCCCGTTGCCGTTTCCATCGCACCGTTCCAGGA
>JAAHIA010000302.1 GCA_010671975.1 Leptolyngbya sp. SIO4C1
GATAGAGCTATATATCGCTATCTACGTCGACGATAACTTCGTTCGACCCTACCTAGGTGATGTGTTAGTAGTCATTCTAATCTATGCAGTTATTAGAGCTTTTTTCAAAGTTTCAATTTTAACGACGGCAATAGGGGTTCTGGCGTTTTCGTTTGTGGTTGAGGTGCTTCAGTACTTTAAAATTGTAGAGATTCTGGGGCTAGAATCCTCTACCATCGCTAGGACAGTGATTGGAACCACCTTTGTTTGGAAAGATTTAATTGCCTACACGGTAGGATTTATAATTCTGCTTTGCTTTGAAAAGGCGATTGGCATATACAAGAAGGAATGGTATGCCGTCAGCTAACCACTAGAAAAGCGGTAAATCTTTTAGCCTCAAGGAGGCATCCTGCAAATCTAACCTTTTCTGTAGCATGGCGATTAGCCATTGCAGCTATCGCGTTTCACTGAGCCTATTTCAGCCATGCTCGCCGTCAGCGAGCTTATGAGCTGCGACGGCTGCTTGCGGTGGTGCCTGAGCTACGCGCTGAGCTGGACCAGACGGCTGCCGGCTATGTGACCGATACGCTGGCCCTAGCCGCAGCTGCCTGCTCTAACTGTAATTCACGGCTTCTTCTCGATTGCCCTCTAGCGTTTAGATGGCCGCTAGCACCGTTGGCTGGTATTAGCGAGCCGCTTCTAAGCACTCAACTGGAGGGTCCTATGTTTTTGATTATGCGTTTGCGGACTAGCCTCATAGGGTTAGCGTTTACGCTAGGGCTACTGCTATCGGCCACGTTGGGGCTGCCAGCAACAGCGGTAGAGCCAGCTAGCCCAGCGCCAGAGACAGCGCCCTTTTTTGACGATCTGGGCAATCATCACTTTCAAATTTCAACTGAGTCTGAGACGGCACAGCGCTACTTTAACCAAGGGCTAATTCTGGCCTATGGCTTTAACCATGCCGAAGCCGCTCGCTCTTTTAAGGCGGCTGCGGAGCAAGATGCCACCTGCGCTATGTGCTACTGGGGGCTAGCCTACGTCCAGGGTCCCAACATCAATGCCCCGATGGATGCAGCCGCCATTCCAACCGCGTGGGAAGCCAGCCGGCAGGCAGCTGCGCTCAGCCGCCACGCCACGATTAAAGAGCGGCTGCTGATTCAAGCACTAACCGCGCGCTATTCGCCAGCAGAGACTGCCGACCGCACGGCGCTAGATGCTGCCTATGCCGACGCCATGCAGCAGGTACATGAGCGCTACCCCAACGATGCGGATATTGCCGTTCTGTATGCCGAGGCGCTGATGGATACAATGCCCTGGGCCTACTGGGATGAGGCCGGCCAGCCAAAGCCGGAAACGGTAGCCCTGCTGAATACGCTAGAGTCCGTCATTGCCCGCCAGCCCGATCATCCGGGCGCGCTGCATCTCTATATTCACGCCGTTGAGAAAGAGCACCCGGAGCTAGCCATCGAGGCAGCCGACCAGCTGCGAGGTCTGGTACCCGACTCAGGCCATCTCGTTCACATGCCGTCGCATATCTATATCCGAGTGGGGCGCTATCACGATGCGGTTGCTGTGAACCAGGACGCGGTTGCCGTTGATCAAGCCTACCTAGCTGGCATGCCCGTTCCGAGCCTCTACACTGCTGCCTACGTGCCGCACAACCACCACTTTGCCTGGTTTGGGGCGCTGATGACCGGGCAAAAAGACATTGCGACGGCAGCAGCACAGGCCACGGGTAGCGTAGCGCCAGAAATGATGCGCAACCCAGATTTTGCGGGGGCGCTACAGCACTACTACTCAGTGCCGCTCTATACGCAGGTGCGCTTCGAGCAGTGGGATGAGATTTTGGCTACGCCCAGGCCCGAGGCTGACTTACTCTACCCGACCGGCGTCTGGCACTATGCTCGCGGTCGAGCCTTTACCGGACAGGGCAAGTTAGCGCAGGCGCAGCAAGAACTAGCGGCGGTACAAGCGCTCGCAGCTGAGCCCGAACTGGCTGAGATGACTATCTGGGGCTTTAACAGCACGGCCGACATTTTGCAGATTGCGGCAGCTGTCTTAGCGGGTGAACTGGCGGCCGCGCAAGGCGACTACGAGCGCGCCGTGGCTCAGCTGCAAACGGCCGTTGAGCGAGAAGATCGGCTGGTCTATACGGAGCCGCCCGACTGGTATTCCTCGACGCGCAACCTGCTTGGCAATGTTTTGCTGCAGGCGGGACGCGATCGCGATGCGGAACAAGCCTTTCGCGACGACTTGAGCGTCTATCCTAACAACGGCTGGTCTTTGTATGGGCTGATGCAAAGCCTGCAGGCACAGGGGAGAACTGACGAGGCGGCTGAGGTGCGATCGCAGTTTGAAGAGGCTTGGCAATATGCCGATATTCAGCTTGCGGCACAATAGCTCCTAGGAAAAAAAGGCGGCAGGAAAGCCCTTGCCGCCTAGTCGTCGTCTCCAACTTGCTGGAAGATACACAGCCAGTAGCCGTCTTTTAGGACAGCACCGCCGTTTAGTTCTGTAAATTTGTACCAAGCAGATAAATTGGCACAATCAAAAACCACGTATTTTCAACCCTTTGATGGATAATTACATAGGCCACAGCGAGAAAGTGTCCATAGCAGCTGCCTGACTGATTCACCCGCGCGATACAACTAAACCATAGAGAACGAAGACAAAAACAGCTTGGCGTTCTCTTCACACAGTAAGGCTGCACAACAGCCATCACACGGATTGCTTCGAGGAGAATAAAGATGAAATTCAATCGCGTTTTGTTCACTGTCGGTCTAGCGGCTGCTACTCTCATCGCTGCGCCTTTGGCAGCCAACGCTCAGACCGTTCCTGACTATGACTATGTCGGCATCGGCGGCAGCGACGAAGGCTTTGTGCTCAACGGCAAAGTCACCCTGTCTGACAATCTCTCAGTTCGCCCCGCTGTCGCTACTGACTTTGACTTCGATGACAGCGAAGATGTCAGCTACGTGCTGCCTATCACCTACGACTTCAATTCGGTTGACCCGCAGGCACGGCTCTATCCTTGGTTAGGCGCTGGCATCAATGGTGACATCGGCGAAGACAGCGATATCGAGTTTGCTGTCACAGGCGGTGCTGACTATCGCTTCAACGAAGACTTCCTGGTCAACGGCTCAGTCGTTTGGTCGCCGTTCCAAGATGGCGGTGACGATGTTGGCTTTATCGCTGGCGTTGGCTATACCTTCTAATCACCTCCCAGCTGCGCTTTGCGGCGTAGATTCAGTGTTTCCTGAGTGCTAGAGTGAAGTCAAGTAAGGGGCTCGAATTTTCGAGCTCCTTTTCTTTTGCTGTCTCGGAGCTAAGCGTCTGGGGCGTAGGGTACGGCCCTCGCTACTCTAGTCTTTGGCATCTTGTTTCACCATTGGGAACAGGTTCACACCGACGCGATCCCCTGGCTGATCCAGGCGTTGGAGCATACCAACGTGGCGCTGGCGCTCAACTTCAAGAGCCTATACTATGCGCCCGGTCGTTAGAAGCGATTTACGCTCAAGATAAATCCTGGTAGGACGGCTTCTCCTGAGAGCGTCGTGGGGAGCGATCGCACCTCAGTTGAGTGACCCGGCCGATAAACCTCGACCTGCTGATCTTGTTGCGGATTGAACAGCCAGCCAAGCCGAACGCCGCTAGCGAGGTACTCTTGCATCTTTTCGTGCAGCTTGTCTAAGCTATCTGTGCGTGATCGCAGCTCCATCACAAAATCAGGAGCAAGGGGGGGAAATTTCTGTCTTTCTTCAGGCGTCAAGGCTTCCCAGCGAGACAGCTCAACCCAAGCCGCATCCGGTGAGCGATCGCCGCCACCGGGTAGGTTAAAGATTGTAGAGGAGCTAAAGACTTTACCCAGCCGCGTTTGACGATTCCAAAGGCCCAAGTCCAGACCTAGCTCAAGTTCTCGATTGCCGCTTTCACCGCCAACAGGGGGCATGACAACTAACAGTCCTTTGGCCGTTCGCTCTAGCTGCACGGTAGGGTTTGCCAGACAGAGTCGGTAAAACTGCTCGTCTGTAAGATGAGCTTGGCTAAAATCTAGCGTCAGCGGTGACATCATAGCGTGATTGGGTACCCCATCGTCTGGTCTACCTGGCCATTGATATAGTGCCAGAGCGGCTGCTGGCTGGAGATAGCTATATTTTAAGTCGCAGGACGGGCTGCGGCTCGCCCTGCGATCGCGGCTTAGAATTTTGCAGCAATGCGCTGCATGGCCGCTTCTACATTGGCGCGACTGTTAAAGGCCGAAATGCGGAAATAGCCTTCGCCGGCGGCCCCAAAGCCAGAGCCGGGCGTGCCCACCACGTGGCAGTTATAGAGCAGCTTGTCAAAAAAGTCCCAGCTTGAGAGCCCGTTCGGGGCCTGCACCCAGACGTAGGGCGCGTTGACGCCGCCATAGACGCTCATGCCAACTTCCGTCAGCTCGTTGCGAATGATGCGGGCATTTTCAAGATAGAATTCGACCAAATCTCGCGTCTGTGCCTGCCCTTCGGGTGAATAAACTGCCTCGGCACCGCGCTGCACAATGTAAGAGACGCCGTTAAACTTGGTCGACTGACGCCGATTCCACAGCCGCCAAATTTCTATGTCGCTGCCGTCTGACGCTTTACCCGCCAGCCCTTTGGGCACCACCGTCAGCGCGCAGCGGGTACCGGTAAAGCCAGCGTTCTTAGAGAAAGAGCGAAACTCAATGGCGCAATCCTTCGCGCCTTCAATTTCGTAGATGGAGTGGGGAATCTCAGAATCCGTGATGAAGGCCTCATACGCTGCATCGAAGAGAATCAGCGCGCCGTTGGCCTTAGCGTAGTCTACCCAGTCTTTGAGGTGGTCTTTGGTCGCAACGGCGCCCGTTGGGTTGTTAGGAAAGCAAAGATAGATTAGGTCAACTTTCTCAGTTGGCAGCTCGGCTGTAAAGTTGTTGTCGGCGCTGATCGGCAGGTAGACCAGTCCTTCATACTTGCCAGTTTCATCCGCCGGCCCGGTATGGCCTGCCATGACATTGGTATCGACATAAACCGGGTAGACCGGATCGGTAACGGCAATTTTGTTGTCTTTACCAAAAATATCGAGAATATTGCCGCAGTCACATTTTGAGCCATCAGAGATAAAAATTTCAGACGGGTCGATATCGCAGCCGCGCGCCTGAAAGTCAAGCCGAGCGACTTTTTCACGCAGCCATAGATAGCCCTGCTCTGGACCATAGCCGTGAAAGGTTTCGCGCTGGCCCATTGCTTCGGTCGCCTTGATCATGGCGGTACGGCAGGCTGCCGGCAGCGGCTCAGTCACATCGCCAATGCCGAGCTTGATAATCTGAGCGTCAGGATTTTCTTCAGCAAACGCGCTAACGCGGCGCGCAATCTCGGGGAAGAGATAGCCAGCTTTAAGCTTGAGGTAGTTATCGTTGATGGTGACCATGTTACAGAAGGTTACGAACGCATCGCTCTCAGATTAGCAGGTCGTGCTAGCGTCCCCACAGAACTTCTGTATTAGTCTTGACGCAGCGCCTCGGCCACCAGTGCTGCGGCCGTTTCTGGGTTGCCCGTCGCTGGAAACACGAGAATGCTGCTAATTTTTGGGTTGTTAGTCAGCGCCTCTAGGCGATGCAGCTGCTGCTCTGTAATGGCAACGCCGGCATACTGCTCGGCGTACTCTAGCTCTTTTTCAAAGTTCGCGTCGTTATAGATTTGAATAAACGCGCGATCTATGTTCCAGTTTTGCCAGTCGGCGGCAAAATAGCGCTTGCCCCAGTAGGGATTATGGTGGCACAGATCGAAGCTCACGCCTGGATTGGCGGCTTTCATATCGGCCTGCAGGCGCCGTACGAACTGAGTCAGCTGCGCAGTGCGATCAACTTTGCCGGGCAGCTCGGCATGATAGCCGAGGTAGTCATCCCACTGAACGGCGTCAATGTGGGGATATTTATAGACGAACTCAGCCAGGATTTGCCTAAAAAAGTTAGAGACCTCTGGAATTTCAATATCTAGCAGGTAGTGGTCTACTTTAGGGTAGGTTTTGTCGACACCGGGGACAAGCCAGCGCTTGGCAACAGCCGTCTCGA
The DNA here is from genome assembly GCA_010671975.1 of Leptolyngbya sp. SIO4C1. GTDB lineage: Bacteria > Cyanobacteriota > Cyanobacteriia > Phormidesmidales > Phormidesmidaceae > SIO4C1. Next base: position 6,050 of record JAAHIA010000302.1, read on the forward strand.
AGATCGGGCTGTTCTCATCGAGCTTGATGCCTTTCTCAAAATAGGCATGCAGGTGCACGCCTATTTTG
>JAAHIA010000303.1 GCA_010671975.1 Leptolyngbya sp. SIO4C1
TCAGAATACTCGCTACTAAGCGCTTTTTAGATAGTCTAAAAAACTGGCTTGAAGGTGCTTCTCGAGCTTGCAGATCAAATCTGTTAAAACTCTCTTCAAGCCTGTTACGTCAAGCTATCTGTAAGCCCTCAAATTCACAACTTTGCCAGCTCTATGGTAGCGCTGCGGTTGAGCAACAAAAACGCTACGAGAAAACGGTAGGATACCGAGCGCTGTCAGCACTGTCATAGATTTGGCAGCAGCCTTGTAGAAACCTGTCGAAATGCTGTCGAACCGTCTGAGCATCGCCGACCGAGTCGGACAGCTTCAGATGAAAGAGCAAGGAGAAAAAGTCCGTATCAAAGGCAGTGTGAAAAGCAGACACAGGCCATACTAGATCGGGCGCAGCCTTGAGATCGTATAGCGTGAGCGCACAGCTAGCCACGTCTGCAGCTGCGGCTTCAATCGCTTGCTGGCGCTGGTAGGGATCGGGCGGTAGCCCCTGTACGAGCATCAGCGGACGTGCCCAAAGCCGACAGTGGCGGACTGTTTGAATAACCTCGGTGTAAAGTCGAGCATCGCTGTGCTCTAAATATAAGATTTGTGATGGTTGAATATCTATCATCAAAGAAACTGATGGCTTGTGTATAGCGTTCAGAATGCCCTGCAGGTGATGGAGAAATCCTATGGGGACCGCCACGAGAAGGCTGCTAGACCTAGCTCTTACTCACCGTTTGTTAAATTTAATTCATAAATTATCATTAGTAGGCAGGCTCGCAGAACCTCAAGTTATTCATTTCTCGAAGTTTATGCTTCCTTTACAGCCTTTCCCTGCTAGCCACACGTTTGATATCCGTACGCTGACTATCTCTGCTCAACGATCATGACGTCCATTGGAACAATAGAGAAACCTGCTACCTCAACTGTCCGCAAGCTAGCGCCTCGGTATCGCGTGCTTTTGCACAACGATGACTTCAACTCGATGGAATATGTTGTTGAGTCGCTGGTGAAGACCGTACCTAGCCTTTCTGTGCCGCAGGCCGTTGATATCATGATGCAGGCTCATAACGCTGGCGTTGCGCTTGTCATTACCTGCGCGCTCGAACATGCAGAGTTTTACTGTGAATCGCTCTGTGCTAAGGGATTGACCAGCACAATTGAACCAGACGAATAGTTGAGCCAGACGAATAGTTGAAGATTCCTAAGCTATCAACACGAGCAGCAGGGCCTCGCATCGCCCGCCAGTCTGCTTGGGTCCGCATCTTTTTGTTCCTGGGGCTGCTGCTGCTAGGCTGGGGCCCGCTGGCGCTGGTGATTTACTGGCTGGGTGAGCGCTTAGCATTGACGGATACAGCCTCAGCGGCTGCGCTGATTTTACTTTACGCCCTGTTTATTAGCCTGCTGCGCCGCTGGGGGCGAGCGGTGCATCGCTGGGGGCATCCGCTGTCGCACTGCGGTCTGCGCTGGTCAAGCCGGCTGTGGTCAGGGCTGCTGAAGGCGCTGCTGGCCGGCGTACTGGCGGTGTTCGGGCTGTTCGGGTTAGAAGTGCTGCTGGGCTGGGCTATTCCGCAGCCGCCTAGCTGGTCGCTGCTCTGGACTGCGCTCGAAGGCCTGCTGGTAGCGCTGGGGATCGGACTGGCAGAGGAACTGTTTTTTCGCGGCTGGCTGCTGGCTGAACTAGAGCGCGACTATCCGTCTAGTGTGGCGCTCACGATCAATGCGCTGATTTTTGCGATCGCCCACTTCCTGCGACCGCTGTCAGATATTTTGCAAACCCTACCGCAGTTTATCGGCCTGTTCATTCTAGGGATGGCGCTGGTTTGGGCGCGGCGCATTCCGTCTGGAGAGCGCTGGCAGCGGACCCGCACCGATTTGGGATTGCCCATTGGCTTCCATGCGGGCTTGGTGTGGGGCTACTACCTAATTCAAGTCGGGCAGCTGACGCAGCCCAAAGCGACTGTGCCAGACTGGCTAACAGGCATTGACGGCAACCCGCTAGCCGGTCTGCTAGGGCTAATTTTACTCAGCATCATTGCCGCTAAATTTGCTCGCCTAGCCAGCGCTAGCGCCGACTAGCAAGCGCGCTCAAAGCGCTCCTAAGATTGCAGCGAGCAGCGCCTTTTGAGCATGTAATCGATTTTCGGCCTGATCCCAGACACGCGACTGCGCGCCTTCCATCACCTCGTGCGTGATCTCTTCGTCGCGATGAGCCGGTAAGCAGTGCAGCACAATGGCATCGCTGTGGGCCTGAGCCAGCAGCGCCGAATTAATTTGATAGGGCTCAAAAACTGGAATGCGCGACTCAGCTAGATCTTCTTGACCCATGCTGGCCCAAACATCGGTATAAAGGACATGGCTGTCGGCAACGGCAGCTTCGGGATCGGTGGTCACCACAATGCTGTCTGGATTAGGGCTGAGCGCCTTGGCTTGCTCAACAATGGCAGCCTCGGGCCGATACTGCTCCGGGGTCGCCACCCGAATCGTCATGCCGGTGAGAGCGCAGCCTAGCAGCAGTGAATGAGCAACGTTGTTGCCATCGCCTAGATAGGTCAGCGTTAGTCCTTCAAGCTGTCCTCCAAACGCTTCTTGCACAGTCAGTAAATCGGCCAGAATCTGGCAGGGATGCTCCAGATCGGTCAGCGCATTGATCACGGGGATGCTGGCATACCGGGCAAACGCTTCTACCTCTGACTGGGCGTAGGTACGAATGGCCAGCACATCGACGTAGCGATCAAGGACACGCGCGGTATCAGCCGGAGGCTCACCTCGGCCAACCTGAGTGACGCCCGTATTAAGATCTAGCACCTGGCCACCCATGTGATACATGGCCACTGAAAAGCTCACTCTTGTGCGAGTCGAGGCTTTCGAGAAGACCAGTCCCAGCACCTGATGGGGGCACTGTGGCCGCAGCGAACCTGCTTTGAGCTGCGCTGCTAGCGCCAGCAGATCTCGAAGCTCCGAAACGCTCAGATCGGCCAAACTCAAAAAATCGCGCCCTTTGAGTGACTGCATGGGATTCCCTGAATTGCTGCAAGCTTCAACCCTATCAAATTTTTAGAGAGAGAAGCGGGAGAATTCGGAAAATTGCGAAATCGCGCTACGCTGAAGCAATGGGCATCTATTCTCAAATAATTTTTCCGCGATTGCTGGACTGGACAATGTCGGGAGAGCCAATGTCAGCCTATCGTCGCGAACTGCTCAAACAGGCGACCGGCAGGGTACTCGAGATTGGATTTGGGACGGGATTGAACCTGCCCTACTACCCGCCAGCAGTTAAGTCGCTAACGGTGGTTGACCCTAACCCAGGCATGAACGCGATCGCAGCTCAGCGCGTTCAGACCTCGCCAATTCCGGTTGAGATCAAGCAGCTCAGCGGCGAGGCGCTGCCGTTTGCGTCCGGCAGCTTTGATAGCGTCGTCTCTACCTGGACGCTGTGCAGCATTCCTCAGGCTGAACAAGCGCTGCAGCAGATTCATCGCGTGCTTAAGCCCGGCGGTTGCTTTTTATTTGTCGAGCACGGGCTCAGCCCTGAATCAGAGATCAGCGTTTGGCAAGATCGGCTCACGCCGATTCAAAAGCGGATTGCTGACGGCTGCCATCTCAATCGACCGATGCAGGCTTTAGTAGAGCAGGTGTTTGAGCAGGTGACGGTAGAGACGGCCTATGCGACAGGGCTGCCGAAGATGGTGGGATATTTTTACTGGGGGAGAGCAGAGAAGGAGCTTTAGAGCTTGGATTTCGGCGTTTGGAGGGAGGACGGGGGGCTTGAGGGCTTTTATTTACCGAGGGCGTCGTCGAGGACTTGGCGGGCGGCTTTGGCCTGGCTGCGGGCGTCGTGGTAGCGCAGATTGGTTTGGGCAAAGCTTTTGAGCACTTTGAAGCCATTTTTGAGCGCTTCCATCTGCTCGTCGGTGATGGTTTCGTCGGTAAAGAGTAAGTCGACGAGCTGACGCACTTTGAGCGCTTCTTCGCGTGAATCCTGTACCTTCATCTTTAGGTTGGCAAGGCTGCTGAGGGTTTGGACAGCGTCTACAACGGCAGTCTCCTCAGCTGAGGGATCGGATTTGTGCTCTTTCACTTCAATGAATTCCTCCGGCGTAAATCCATCGCTAAGGTCAGTGGATAGCTTGCCTTCTCCCATGAGTTCCATCAGCTGATCCATGGCTTTTTCACGGGCTTTGGCAGAGTCTCTACCCGGTACCTGAATCAAAATGTCCTCGGGACTTTGAGGGATCGTATATTGGACCATACCAGTAATCTTGTACTTATAAGACTTTATTTTAATCTTACTAGGGATAATCGACTGCGGGTTTGATAGGATTCGGAACTTTTAGAATGAAGAATGGAAAGGAAGTTAAAGTTGACGAGGGTTGACCGTTGTCAATAGAGTAAACGTATGAGGCTGCAGGCGAAACGGCGCTGGACGATTGGAATTCTATGTGCGATCGCGCTGATTTTTGGCGGCTGGCTGCACGGTGTTTCGGGCGGCATTGCCCCAGCGCTGACCGCAGAGGTCAATTTTTTTAGTCCCAAAGCCTCGACGGCGGCGCTGCGTGACGCTTTTGCTCAGGCAGACCAGGCCGCAGTGCTAGCGCAGACAGCCAGTTCGGCACAGCAGTGGGACGAGGTGGTAGCTGCCTGGGGCGACGCGATTTCACCGCTTCAGTCCATCGCGGTTGATAGTCCAGAGCGCGCTTTTGCGCAGCGAAAGATGCGTGAGTATCTGCAGAATCAGGCGGCGGCTCAGAAAAATGCTGAAAAGATGAGCCTGCCCTACGTCTTTCCTTCGCTGGGCAGCCCGGTGCTGGACGAGCAGCTGATGCTCTATATGAGCTATGTTTCCGCCATGGGAACACCCGATATCCTGATTGTGGGCAGCTCGCGATCGCTGCAGGGAATTGACCCGCAGATTTTGCAGCGCTCGCTGCGGCAGCGCGGCTATGACGGTCTCAGGGTGTACAACTTCAGCATCAACGGGGCAACGGCGCAGGTGCTAAATTTCGTGCTGCAGCGCATGCTCAGCCCTGACTATCTGCCCAAGCTAATCGTCTGGGGCGACGGCTCGCGCGCCTTTAATAGCGCTCGGCTAGATGCGACCTTTGCGAGCATTCTCAAATCGCCCGGCTATCGAGCAGTGCTGGCAGGCGAAACGCCAAGCCTGGCGAGCGAAGCGGCTACGCGACTGGTGGTGGGACAGCCTAGCGCCATCAACGCCTACGGATTTTTGCCAGTTTCTGAGCCGTTTGACCCCACCCTCTACTATCAAACCTATCCGCGCGTCAGTGGTCGCTATGACGGCTTCTATAATCCCTTTGCCCTAGAAGGCTTACAGGATGTTTCGCTGCAGTCGCTGGCCAGCTATCTACGGCGTCAAAACGTTAGCTTGGTCTATGTCAATCTGCCGCTGAGCGGCGACTATCTCGATGCCTATCGCAGCGAGCGTGAGCAGGCGTTTCAGCAGTTTTTGCAATCACAGAGCCGGCAGCAAGACTTCGGGGTGATCGATCTGGTCACGCAGTGGCGCACGCGAGACGCCTATTTCGCCGATCCGAGCCATCTCAATCAGGCTGGGGCCGCTGCGATCGCGCAGCAGCTAGCCGGCAATCCGCTGATTCTCTCGGCCTTAGCACCGGCTGCCTAAGCACACGCACTGGGCAAACTACCCGTAAAGGCCAGTTCGGTCGCTGAAGAAATAGATAGGTTTGCTGCACAAACGCGCATGAGTATTAATGGTTTCGCCTGGTTCAGTCGGTCTCAAATCAGGGCCTGCACTGCTATTTTGCTGAGCCTGCTGGTTTGGGGGCTCTCAGCGACAAGCAGCTGGGCGCAGACGGCCTGTCCCTATGCCACCCTGCGCCTCGACACCGCCCAGGCAGTTGATAGGGAAGCGATTTGCCAAGCGGCCCAGGCCTGGAGCGATCGCGGCTACCAAATGCTGGTCTATCTCACGGATCGGCCTTTCTCAACCGAAGATGAGTGGTTTGCCCATCTCGATCAGGTAGAATCAGAGGCTGGCCTGCGCGATTTGTCGCAGCCTGACAGTTTTGAAAAAGCCGGGTTTGCAATTGAGGCGCAAACTGCGGCGGCTAATGGCGCGCTCAGGGTCTCGGTTACCTATGGCGAAGCGCTCTACGACAG
>JAAHIA010000304.1 GCA_010671975.1 Leptolyngbya sp. SIO4C1
TTATTCAAAGACGGTCGCTTCCAGTGGCAGCGGCTAGAGAACATGATTCGCATTGCGCAGAGCGATCAGGGCTTTAACCTGATTCCCACAGCCGGGCTGGGGCTGCAGTTTTTGCTCTCAGACGATGGCCGCTACCTGCGACGGCAGATTATCCTGGCGCTGACGGAGGACAATCGTCTGCACACCGAAGAAGTGCGTCGCCTTTGGGATTTGGTCAAAGAAGACTTAACCCCCGACCGGGTGTGGGATGCGGCCTGGGCAGCGCTGGCTGATTTTTCGCGCGAGCGGGCAGCGGCGCTGGTGCCCAGCGTTGGCGACTTGACGGCAGCGCTGCAGCCTAAATAGCCGGTTTGGCTGGCAAGGTTGCGGGCGGCAGCCGCAGCGCTGCCGCCATTTGATCGAGGTCTTGGCGATCGCGCTCCGGCAGATCTTTGGGACCAAACTGCACTTCACCGTCGGCGCAGTAGGCATAGTGCTTGTGCATGATATCGAGCGGGTCGTGCTGCGGCACCACATGCAGGTGCGCATGGGCCACGCTAAAGCCGTGCACTAAATAGCCGACTCGCAGCGGCTGATAGACCTGCATAATTTTGCGGCCAACCTGCTGAGCCACGACCATAATCTGTGCGGCCAGCGGGTCAGGCACATCAGTGAAGTGGTCGATATGGGCCTTTGGAATCACCAAGCAGGCCCCTGGATAGACCGGATGCAGCGGAATCAGCGCCATCACAGCATTATCTTCATAGACTAGGCTCACTGGGGCCTTGCCCGCCGCGATCGCGCAAAATGGGCAAGTTTCTACAGGGGAGTCTTTGGCAAGGTCCATACGGCGGGGTGATGACGGGGCTATGCTGAGCTAGATGACACCGAGCCTAGCTTAGCGGCAAATTTAGCAATCTGCCGTCTCATGCGCGACTCAGGGAAAAACCAGGGCTGTCTCAGCCGGGTTGGCCATAGTGCAGGCAGGGCTAATGAGCGAACTGGGCGGCCAATTCGAGCGCGCTGGGATGAGGCTTTAGAAATCGCCGTGGTAGAAGACGAAAAAGTAGCTTATCAACCCGGTTTCAACTTCGCTTAACCTGCCGGTTTTGAGAGTTGAGCGGCATCGAAACTCACCCCCCTTGACAAAATCGTTTTATATGCATATACATGTAATATGAATCAGCCACTGTTCGAGCTTAATCTAGCTGAGCTGAGTCAGGTGCCGGCCGCCTGTTTGTGCCTACACGTGCGGCGAGCCTCGCGAATTTTGACGCAGCGATACGATCTGGCTCTGCGCCCGACCGGGCTAGTGCTCAACCAGTTCACGCTGCTGGTGGCTATCTACCTAGCGGGACCTCAGCCGGTAACGCGGCTAGCGCAGCAGCTGGCGACCGATCAAACCACCATGACTCGCAACCTCAAAGTGCTAGAAAAGCAGAGCCTGGTTGCGATCGCCCCGGGAGAAGATCGGCGCGTTCGACTGGTGAGGCTCACCGAGTCGGGCAAAGCTGCGCTAGCGCAGGCACTGCCGCTGTGGCAGCAGGCCCAGGCTGAGACGATACAGCACTTTGGCGCGCAAAACTGGCAGACGCTGCTATCGCTGCTGTCGGCGGTAGAAAGTCTCGACTGAGGTTAAATTTTTCCCAAAAGCATGTATATACATATTTTAGGGAAACCCTTTAAAGTGTTTTTACCTCGTTACGCACTATGATTACCCACATTCCAGTTCACGTACTGAGCATTCTTGAAGTCACAGCCTTAGTAACCGGGCTTCTGCTCTATGGCTTTTTATGGGTTGCGGCTAATAAAAAGACTGGTCTACTACTGTTCGCTATGGGCCATCTGGCCATTGCCGCTGCGCCTATTCTAGCTGCTTTCTACAGTCAGAATCCTGCCAAGGGGGGCGCTGTGGTGGCTGTTGTGATCTCTTTTGTGATTATTTGCTCGCTGCTTTTGCTCAGCCTGAGCCAAGCGTTTCGTCAACTTGTCGCGCGGGTTTCACCGAGCTGGCTGATCGCTACCCACGGGCTGAGAATTATTCCTGGCATTGTCATTTTATCGCTGTTTGAGATGGGGCTGTTGCCAGCGACGTTTGCACTGGGGGCGGGCTACGGCGATATCCTCGCAGGCACGCTTGCGCTACCGACGGCTTGGCTAATGGCCGCCGGCAGCAAACAGGCCCGCCCGCTGGCGTTAATTTGGAATTCAATTGGGCTGCTCGATTTACTCTATGCCACGGGCGTTGGGGCAGCGGTAGTGACGCCTCATACGGTTGACATAGCTGCTAGCGGCGGACCAATCGGGTTTCTAGACTGGTTTCTCTTTCTGCCCACGTTTCCGGTATCGCTGTGGATTGCATCGCATCTGGTGCTGTACTGGATGATTTGGCCGCCGGCGCGGCGGAGAGCAGTGAGCGGATGAGGCGGCCGCTTTAGTCTTCTTCCCAGTCTTCGCGGCCAAGCAAGTCAATGATGCGATCGCGCAGCAGATAGTCATGAGCCTCTAGCTCAACTTCGACGCATTCCCACTCGCGCCCGGGGATATAGCGGCAAAGGGCATAGATGGGCTGCTGTCGATCGAGCTTACCCGCCTGTACCAGATGGCGGGCTTCGTCTTTGATGATATCGATAGAATAGTGGAGCGTATTAAGCATGGCAGTGACCTCTCCCGCAACCGACAATCGCCTGAAGACAATAGTCTAAATTTTAATCTGAACTTTTAGCGGTTTATCTTAAAACTATGACATGGGGCAATGGCGATTCGTCTCGCTGCAGGAGAATCTTTAGATTTATTAGAGGTTGCCTAGCTGGCTAGCCCGACCGGGCGATAGGAGCGCAAGAAGAGCGCTATTTTGTCTACCGTCTGCATCAGACCCTGCCGCGCAGCTGACGAAAACTCAACGCCAGGGGCAAAGTGCTCAGCCGGTACCTCAAGCAGCCAGGCCTGGGGCTGACGTCCGTGCAGCGTCCAGGTCAGGTTGAGCAGCTGACGCGGGCTGCTGTCGGCTGTTGGACGAGCCGCGCCTAGCGAGCCAATCGATAGCGGCGTTACCTGAGTTTGACAGCTGTGGGTATGGCAGGCGCTGACAAACAAAACATAGTCGGCCGCTGCGATCGCGCCAACTAAGCGCGGCGACAGCTGTGCCACTCGAATAATATTCACCTCAGGCAGACGCCATCGCTCCACCGCCTGGGCCACACGCTGACCCACGCTGTCATCACCGTGCCACAGGCTGCCATAGCCGACGACGAGAAAAGACGATCTGGCTACCGAATGCTGTCTAGCCGTGGTTTTATCAGGAATTGCTGCTACCATTATGTGCTACCTAGCCAATGCTGCCAAACGACTTCGCCTATCACGATCAAGGCCGCCTGTAATTTTTACCTCACAGTAAGTCTCAGCGTAGGCCGTGAATATGAGGAATCTGTGAAGTAGCCGGCTTGAACAGCGTTGAAGTTTAATAATTTAACAATTGCGCAGTCGCTTCGCCTGTCAGCGACTGCGCTGAGTCTTTAGTGAGCTGATGTCCGAAAGAGCTGATGTCTAAACGACCGCGCGCTGGTAGGCAGGCAGCAGCGATCGCTCAGCCAGGTAGTCATGCAGTGCTCTGGGGCTAAGGCGGCACAGATCTTTAGCAATGTCTTGCACAGAGAGCTGTCTGAGACTGTGAGCAGACATGGCTTCTCGCATCAGTCCTAGAATTTGAGGCTCTGCCACTAAGATGAGCTGCCGCGCCTGATGGACCTGGGCCAGCTCAGCCAATCGGCCAGCAATGCTCTGGGCAAAGCGGCGCTCAAATTCAATGAGATGATTTTGGCGGTGATCGTCATAGCCGTGTGCCTGCCCGGACGAACCGCGATTGCGTCCGGTCTTGACGTTGGCCCACAGCTCCTGACCCTGCATTTCTTTGGCCGCGCTGTGCAACCCTGAATGTTCAACTAAGTTTGGGCCTGACTCATGCCCTTCAAACTCGACCGGCTCTAGCGTGAGAAAGCGAGCCTGGGTACCATCAATCACAGCGACGAGATATCGACTCATAAACAGGTCATTCCAATATCTATGTGCCTCGGATCGTAACAATGTTAAGTAACCCAGCGCACATATTCCAACAAAGCTTAAGATCCTCAGTCATTTTGTAACGGTTCGCTTAGCTAAACGTTAGCAATTTAAATTAAGCGGCCAGAATCAAGAGAGAGTTTAGGGCCATACCATGCTGCCTCGACAACAGATTCGTAATATTGGCGTCTCTGCGCATATTGATGCTGGTAAGACGACGCTCTCTGAAAGAATTCTGTTCTACACCGGCAAAATTCATCAGATGCACGAGGTGAGCGATCGCAGCGGGGCCACGATGGACTACATGGCGCTAGAGCGAGAGAAGGGCATCACCATTACGGCAGCAGCGGTGACCTGCTTCTGGCGCGACCTGCAGCTCAACCTGATTGATACCCCTGGCCACGTAGATTTCACGATTGAGGTAGAGCGATCGCTGCGGGTGCTAGACGGGGCGGTGCTGGTCTTGGACGGGGTGGCGGGCGCTCAGCCGCAAACCTTGACGGTCAATCGGCAGATGCAGCGCTACCAGATTCCGCGATTGATTTTTATCAACAAGCTCGATCGAACTGGGGCCGATCCGCTGGCCGGGCTGGCCTCACTGCGCGAAACCTTAGGGCTGACGCCAGTGCTGCTGCAGTATCCCATTGGTATAGAAGAGCGCTTTGCTGGCGTTATTGACCTGATCGAGATGCAGGCGCACTACTTTGAAGGCGAGGCCGGCGAACGCTGGGTGCAGCGTCCAATTCCGACAGTGCTGAGAGCCGCTGCGACGGCAGCCCGCGAGCAGCTGCTTGATCAGGTGTCGCTGCTCTCAGATCAGATCACGCTCGACATGCTGACCGGCAACCCGGTCTCTTCCCAGCTGCTGTGGCAGACGATCCGCCAGGCGACGTTAGACCTAACGCTAACGCCGGTACTGCTGGGCTCGGCGCTGCGAAATATCGGCGTTCAGCCGCTGCTCGATGCGATTGGGCGCTATCTGCCCTCACCGAGCGATCGCGGGGCGATTGAGGCGACTGACGTGGCTACGCAGGCCCCAGCTGCGATCGCGCCTATGCCCGACGCGCCGGCAGTGGCGCTGGCCTTCAAGCTGATCGACGATGAGTACGGGCAGCTGACCTATGTGCGCCTCTATGCCGGCAGGCTAGCGCCGGGCGACACGCTCTACAACAGTCGCACTCGGCAAAAAGCTCGAATTGCTCGCCTGATCCGAATTGAAGTCAATCAGCGGCAGAGCATAGAAGCGGTGGCCGCCGGCGATATTGTGGGCCTGATTGGCATTGACTGCGCGTCTGGCGACACGCTCTGTGCAGCAGAGCGGCTAGTCGCGCTCGAAGGCATGACCGTGCCGGAGCCGGTCTTGACGCTAGCCCTAACGCCCCGCCGTCAGGCTGATATTGCTCGACTGGAGAAGGCGCTGCAGCACTTTACTAAGGAAGATCCCACGCTGCAGGTCAAACCTGACCCAGAGCAGCAGCGGACGCTGCTCTCAGGCATGGGCGAGCTGCACCTAGAGATCTATCTAGAGCGGCTGCGGCGTGAATATCAAATAGAGGTTCAGGTAGGACCGCCGGCGGTGGCCTATCGTGAAACGCTGACGCGAGCTGCCAGCTTCGACTATATGTTAGAGCAGCCAGCTCAGACGGGATCTGCTGGTCAGTTTGCGCAGGTAGTAGGTCAGATTGCCCCCTGCGATGATGCCTTTCAATTTAGCAACTGCCTGCCCAAAGAGAAGCTGGCTGAGCCCTTGGCCGCTGCCTGCGAGCAGGGCTTTCAAGACGCGGTGCAGACCGGCTGGCTGAAGGGCTACCCGGTTGTGGGGGTGCAGGTTACGCTGACAGCAGCCACGCAGCGACCGCTGGCGTCAACCCCGCTGGCGTTTCGGTTTGCGGCTCGTCGGGCCTTTGAGCAGGCCTTTAGCCAGGCTCAGCCAGTTCTGCTCGAGCCGCTGATGCAGCTTGAGATTGCTACCCCAGCCGACTTTGTCGGTGTGATTCAAAGTAAGCTGCTAGCGCGCCGCGCGCTGCTGCTTGGCACAGAGGTTCGAGCCGAGGTGACGATTCTCAC
>JAAHIA010000305.1 GCA_010671975.1 Leptolyngbya sp. SIO4C1
TGGGCAATCTGGGGATGTCGGGCCAGAATAGCCTCGGTATCCATTTCGCGCAGGCTGCGATCGCAGTGATTGACCGCCTGCAGCGGCACCCTTTCTAGCCCTTCAGCCTGCTCCGCCGTTTCCTGACGACCGTGGGTTTCTAGCAGGCCAATCACCACGTCGATGCCCTCGGCTCGCAGCGCTCTGGCCTCTTGCAGCATGCGGTAGGTTTTACCCACACCGGGCGCCATGCCAATATAGATGCGATGTTTGCCCCGCCGCTGGCCGCCTTCGTAGGCAGACCGCACAGGGTGAGAACGGCTTGGTTCGGGCGGCGGGGCAGGCGGTGCGATCTCAGCCTCAATCTCGTCTTTGCGAATCATCTTGGCAACGGGTTAACGGTCAGCTTCTCTTCATTCACGCTCAGCTCGCCGTCCGGCGATTGTCCTGCAGTGCAGCCTCAATCGCATCGCAGAGCTCTTCGGGCGTGAAGGGTTTTTGAATAAAGCCGGTCGGCTTTTGCACAAAGTCGCAGGCTCCGAGCTTCATCGCCGTCACCGCTTCATCCAAGGTAGCGTGGCCAGAAATAACAATCACCTTCAGATCTGGTTGAATATCTACCGCCTGTTGCAGCACATCTAACCCATTCATCTGCCGTAGATGTAAGTCTAACAGCAGCAGGTCAAAGGGGGTTTCTCTCAGCAATGTGAGCGCTGCGGTGCCTGAATCGATGGTCGTTGGTTCATAGTTTCTAACAGCCAAAAACTGATCCAGCGTTAGGCGAATATTTCTATCATCGTCAACGATGAGGATAGTAGAGTGAGTCATAGGATTAGCCAAAATCTATCTCAGAAAGCGTTGCACAGGTCAGAAGCGAGCGGGGCTAGCTAGGATTTTGCAGCCTATCAAGCGCTACATTCAGCGTTGTTACATTCACGCCCGGCTCGCCAAACAGTCCCCAAAAGCGGCCCTGCGTGTGGGCTGCCACCTGCTCTGCGACCGCTTCTGGGCTGAGCCCACGGGCGGTCGCCACTGCCTCAATCTGAGCCGCTGCCGCCGCCGGGCTAATGTGCGGGTCTAAGCCAGACCCTGACGCGTAGAGTAAATCGGCGACTGCGGGGATACCCGCCTGCTGTAGCTCAGCTGCGGTCGCTTCGACACGGGCTAGCAAATCGGGGTTACCAGGGGCAAGGTTGCTCGCCCCAGAGGTTCCAGTCGGCTGCGCCTCTGGACCTTCGCTGTAGGCCACTGCACTCGGACGACTGCGAAAATAGGTGGCTGAGCTAAAGCTCTGGCCAATCAGTGCGGAGCCGACCACCTCGCCCTGCGCGCTGGTGATGAGGCTGCCGTTGGCCTGACCGGGCAGCAGCGTCTGACCCAGCAGCAGAAAAAAAGCGGGATAGAGAATCGCTGTCAGCACCCACAGAATGACGGTGCTGCGCACACCGGCGATCACTTCTTTGAACATGAGAAAAACTCTCCTAAAGAATCAGCATGAACCCTGTGACGATGTGGCGATCGCTTCTGGCATTGAGCCGGAATCTCGCCTGCCGCCTGTCTCTAAAACCGCTCTGGTTGAAAGATCACGGCAAAGAGATAAATTGATAGCCCGACCGTGACGAGCAGCAGCACGCCGATAGCATAGGCGGCTTTGCGGGTTAGCATCTCACTGGCGGCATAGACGGCAGGGGCCAGCACCAAGTTGAGGCAGAGGGCGAAAAAGGGGGCTAGGGCAAAGGGCTGCCGGCGGCACTGGGTATGTAAAGTCTCCAGCATGTCTACCCAAGCGGTGGGCAATCTGTCAATCAGAGAGGTGCGTTTCATCAGTAAAGCGTCCTTGGGGTTAATCACAAATAGGTTTAATCGGCTAGACGAAGCCGATAGCGGCGACAGCAAAGTCAATCAGCTTAATGCCAACAAACGGAGCAACGATGCCGCCGAGGCCGTAGAGCAAAATGTTGCGGCGCAGCAGCTGGTTGGCGCTAAGCGGTCTAAACTTGACGCCCCTGAGCGCCAGCGGAATCAAAATCGGGATAATGATTGCGTTGTAGATCAGGGCTGAGAGAATCGCAGACTGGGCGCTGGCGAGCCCCATAATGTTGAGGCTACCGATGCCGGCGGCGGCAAACATGGCTGGGATGATAGCAAAGTATTTGGCAATATCGTTGGCGAGTGAAAAGGTCGTCAGCGCCCCGCGCGTGATCAGCAGCTGCTTACCAATAGTCACCAAATCAATCAGCTTGGTCGGGTCAGAATCAAGGTCAACCATATTGGCCGCTTCTCGTGCGGCCTGGGTGCCAGAATTCATCGCTAGGCCGACATTGGCCTGGGCTAGCGCCGGGGCATCATTGGTGCCATCGCCGGTCATGGCAACCAGCTTGCCTTTGGCCTGTTCTTCCTGAATCACCTGAATTTTGTCTTCGGGCGTGGCCTCGGCAATAAAGTCATCAACGCCGGCTTCTTCAGCAATCACCGACGCGGTAATCCGATTGTCGCCGGTCAGCATAACGCTGCGCACCCCCATGCGTCGCAGCTGATCAAAGCGATCGCGCATACCTGGCTTGATAATGTCCTTGAGGTATATCACCCCGTATATATCGCTGCCCAAGGCGACCGCCAGCGGCGTGCCGCCCAATTTCGAGACTTTCTCGTAGGCCGTATCGAGATCGGGGCCGCACCGGCCACCGCGCGATCGCACAAAGCCCTTGACTGCATCGACCGCACCCTTGCGCACTTCGGACCCATCTGGCAAATCGGTGCCGCTCATGCGCGTCTTAGCCGAAAACTCTATGCCTTCTGCCTGCTCGCTGGCAAAGCTAACCTGAGCACCGAGCTGCTTGGCCAGCTTGACAATCGATTTTCCCTCCGGCGTACCGTCAAAGATGCTGGCCGCCAGCGCGATCTGGGCAACTTCCTGCTCGCTGCGGCCGTTGACGGGAATAAACTTTTCTGCCAGGCGATTGCCGAGGGTAATGGTGCCGGTCTTGTCGAGCACCAGCGTATTGATATCGCCGCAGGCCTCGACCGCGCGCCCAGATGTGGCCACCACGTTAAACTGCGCTACCCGGTCCATGCCAGCGATGCCAATCGCGCTCAGCAGGCCGCCAATTGTCGTCGGAATCAGCGCCACCAGCAGCGCCACCAGCGTCACGACCCCGACCGGGCTGCCCACATAGTTAGCCAGAGGCGGAATCGTCGCCACGACCACCAGAAACACCTGCGTCAGCACCGCCAGCAGCACCGTCAGCGCAATCTCATTCGGCGTTTTGCTGCGCTCGGCCCCTTCCACCAGGGCAATCATTCGGTCTAGAAAGCCTTTACCAGGGTCAGCCGTCACCTTGAGCGTCAGCTCGTCGGAGATAATCCGGGTGCCGCCCGTGACAGAGCTAGCCACGTCAGAGCCCGGCTCTTTCAGCACCGGCGCAGATTCGCCCGTGATTGCTGACTCATCCACCGAGGCAACGCCGTCTAGCACTTCGCCATCGGCCGGAATGATATCGCCGGCAATCACCAAAATGCGATCGCCCTTGTGCAGCTGCGTCGAGCTCACCTCTTCTACCGAGCTATCGCCTCGCAGCCGTCGCGCTGTGGTTTCAGACTGGGTAGAGCGCAGCGAATCGGCCTGAGCCTTGCCTCGCCCTTCGGCCACGGCTTCGGCAAAGTTGGCAAACAGCACGGTCAAGCACAGAATGACGGTGACCAAGCCGTTAAACCAGCGCTGATTGTCTCCAGGCGCTGGGCCAAACAGCGTCGGCTCAAGCGTCAGCAATGCCGTAATCAGCGTGCCAACCCAGACCACAAACATGACCGGATTGCCCAGCATTGTTTTAGGGTTTAGTTTGACAAAGGCGTCTTTGAAGGCACGCTGGTAAAGGCCAGCAGTCTGAACTTTTTGCTGTTTCTGCTGCTGCCGATGGGTCGAGCGCGTTGGCTGATGCGGCAGCTTAGTCTGTGAATTAGAGTCAGTCATAATGTCTAAAGAGATGCGGGATTCGGAGGGAGGCGATCGCTATCGCGCAGCTATCTCAAAGGCTTCGGCAATCGGGCCAAGCGCCAGCACCGGGAAGAACGTCAGCGCCCCGAGAATTAAAATGACGCCCGCCGTCACGCCGGTAAACAGTCCGGTATCGGTGCGCAGCGTCCCTTTGGTTTCCGGTACTGGCTGCTTGCGGGCCATGCCATCGGCCAAAATCAGCAGCGCTATCAGCGGCACGTAGCGCCCCGCCAGCAGGCTGAGGCTAGCCGTGAGGTTCCACCAAAGCGTGCCATCGCCTAGCCCTTCAAAGCCAGAGCCGTTGTTGGCCGCCGCCGAGGCATATTCGTAAACCACCTGTGAGACACCGTGAAAGCCAGGATTGCTAATGCCAGAGAGCGTATCTGCAAAAGCCAGGGTGACAGCGCTCGGGATCAGAATGGCAAAGGGATGCACCAGCAAGATCACGCTAGCCAGAACAATCTCTTGTTTTTCAATCTTGCGACCTAGAAACTCGGGCGTGCGCCCCACCATCAGGCCGGTTAAGAACACCGTGAGAATTAAAAACACAAACAGATAGGCCGTACCGGTCCCCTGCCCGCCCCAGACAATCTGCAAAAACATATTGAATAGGGTAGAAAAGCCACCCGGCGGCATCAGCGAATCATGTAGACCGTTGACCGCGCCGCACATGGTGCCGGTGGTGCTAATCGCCCAGAGCACCGTCTGCGCCCAGCCAAAGCGAATCTCTTTGCCTTCTAAGTTGGGTGCCTGAGCCCCCAGCAGATTGTTAACCAGCGGGTTGCCCGCATATTCGCCAGCAGCGCTAATCACAATCAGGGCAGCGTAGATGACAAACACCATGCCAAAGATCAGCCAGCCCTGCTTCTTGTTGCGGATGATCGCGCCGTAGGTATAGATCAGCGAGGTCGGAATGCTGAGAAAGACGACTGTTTCAATCAGGTTGGTGAGCGCGCTGGGGTTCTCAAACGGATGAGCGGAGTTAATACCAAAGAAGCCGCCGCCGTTCTCACCCAGCTCTTTAATAATCTCGAAATGGGCCACCGGACCGCGCGCAATCGTTTGAGTGGCGCCTTCTAGCGTGGTGGCCACGGCCGGGCCAGCCAGCGTCTCTGGCACGCCCAAAATCAGCAGCGCTAGGCCGCCGACCACAGAAATTGGCAGCAGGATGCGAGTGATTGAGCGCGTCAGATCGACATAGAAGTTGCCCAGCGGCTGACCGGCCAGCCCTCGAATAAACGCGATCGCAACCGCTAGCCCCGTTGCCGCCGAGGTAAACATCAAAAAGCCCAGGGCTAGCATTTGACTGGCGTAGCTGTAGGTAGTCTCGCCAGAATAATGCTGCTGGTTAGTATTGGTGACAAACGAAATTGCCGTGTGCAGCGCTAAATCCCAGCTGGGCGAGGGCAGGTCAGTAGGATTCAGCGGCAAGACTGACTGCAGCATCATGATCAAAAAGACCAAAATGCCCATTGCCAAGTTGCTCAGCAGCACGGCCCTAGCGTATTGCCAGCCCGTCATCGAGCGCCGAGGCTGCACGCCGCTAAGGCGATAAATCACCTTGTCAACGGGTGAGAGAACCCGGTCTAGAAACATCTCTTGGTTTAGATAAACCTTTGCCATGTAGCTGCCAAAGAAAGGCACAATTGCAATCAAAATCAGCAGCGTCAAGGCAATTTGAATGAGTCCTTGCGTCATCGATCTTATAGGTCTCAAGGGTAAAAAATACGCAGTTCGTTCAACAGCAGTAAAGAAACTAAGCGGTTTCAAATACCTGCCCGAAGTCATTGCTTTAATGCTTTTATGCTGACAAACTCTCTATGTTTTGTAAATCTACTAAGCAATATATTTGATCGTTTTAGATGATTTATCGCTTGAATGATACGGCCTTCTATAGACAGCGCTTAGAGATTAGCGGCGCCATTAAACGCCGCTATATCATTTGATATATGCCCTCTATTTGATCGGCTATATTTTTGCATAAACTCGCGACAGGCTAGCTCAAATAGGCTTTAATAAGAACAATGTTTGACTAACCCTTTATTCATTTTCTTATGGTCGATAATGGTTCGATTATTTGCTAAAGGCGCTAATTCGCTGCCGATCAGACGGCTGCCCTCA